>CALEDW010000121.1 GCA_937949585.1 uncultured Acidimicrobiia bacterium | reverse complement strand
GCGATGGCCGCGCTGAGGGCCGGCGGCGGGCGCACCGGACCGGTCTCGGTCGCCGCCGCCGGTGCGTGGAAGATCATCTCCCGGGGGATGCGGGCGTAGTAGAAGAACGCGACCACCGAGTTCAGCGCGGCGATCACCCCGAGCGTCACCGCCGCGGCGGTCCCGGCGTCGAGCACCGCCTTGAACATCACGAACTTGGCGAACCAGCCCGCGAAGAACGGCACGCCGGCGAGGGAGAGCATGAACGCCGTCATGGCCACCGCCAGCACCGGGGCCTGCCGGTAGAGACCGGCGTAGGAGGAGATGTCCCCGGACCGGGTGCGGCGGGCCACGGCGATGACCACGGCGAAGGCCCCGAGGTTCATCGCCCCGTAGATCAACAGGTACACCACCACCGCTTTCAGCGCCGAAGCGCCGGCCCGGCCGTCGCCGGCCACGGCCAGGGGAACCAGCAGGAACCCGCCCTGGGCGATCGAGGAGTAGGCGAGGAGGCGCACCACGTTGGTCTGGCGGAGGGCGGCGAGGTTCCCGAGGGTCATCGACGCTGCGGCGAGCACCCACAGCAGGGGCCGGAACGATCCCGGCTCGCCGAAGAGGGCGAAGAACACCACGGACGTGAGGGCCACCACCCCGCCGGCCTTCGAGGCCACGGAGAGGAACGCGGTGACCGGGGTGGGCGCGCCTTCGTAGGTGTCCGGCGCCCAGACGTGGAACGGCACGGCCGACACCTTGAAGGCGAAACCGACGATGGTGAGGAAGGCGGCGAAGACGAACAGGACCGGGGTGTCGGGGGCCCGGGAGACCTCCACGATCTCGGCGAGCAGCGTCGAGCCGGTGAGGCCGAACAGCAACGACATCCCGTAGAGCATCACCGCGGAGGACAGCGCCCCGATGAGGAAGTACTTCACCGCCGCCTCGTTGGACCGGGTGTCGTGCTTGCGCCACCCGGCCAGCACGAACGTGGGGATGGTGATCGTCTCCAGGGCGATGAACACGCTCACCAGGTCGCGGGCCGAGGCCATCACCATGAGGCCGAGGAGCGAGGTGAGCAGGAGGAGGTAGTACTCCCCCTGGGCGTAGTCGCCTTCGCCGATCTCGTCGATGGAGAGCAGGATCGTCAGGTAGGCGACGGCGAGGAAGAAGCCCTTGAGCACCAGCGCGTACGGATCCACGGCGTACGCCCCGTCGAAGACCGAGCGGCGGGCCCCGTCGAGGGCGAGGGTGACCACGGGGATCACCGCGCCGAGCACCCCGATCGTGGCCAGGGTGGCGGTACGGAAGCGCTCCCGGTACTCGAAGAAGAAGTCGGCGAAGAGCACCACCACGATGGTGGCGGTGACGACGATCTCGGGTGCGATCGCGTGCAGGTCGTAGCGCACCTCAGCCCCCGAACAACCGGGTCACGGCGCCGTTGGTGATGCCGAACAGCAGCTGGGGGTACACCCCGAGCACCACGATGAGCAGCAGCATCGGGGTCCAGGCGATCCACTCGACCGGCGTCACGTCGTGCACCGACAGGTCGGCGAACTCCTCCTTGGGCACCCCGAAGGCCACCCGCTGGTACATCCACAGCAGGTACCCGGCGGCCAGCACGGTGCCGATCGCGGCCAGGACCATGAACACCCGGAAGGTCACCAAGGGCTCCGCCCCCAGCAGGCCGCTCACCGCCCCGGCCGGGCGGTAGGCGGACAGGATGGCCGGGAATTCACCCCAGAAGCCGGCCAGGCCGGGCAGCCCGAGCGAGGCCATGGCGCAGAACCCGAGGATCCAGCCCAAGCGGGGCGCCTGCTTGAGCAGGCCGCCGAGGCGCTCCATCTCCCGGGTGTGGTAGGTGTGCTGGACCGTCCCGGCCAGGAAGAACAGCATGCCGGTGATGAGCCCGTGGGCCACCATGCCGAAGATGGCGGCGTTCACCCCGAAGGTGGTGAGGGTGGCGATCCCGAGCATCACGAAGCCCATGTGGGCCACGGAGCTGAAGGCGATGAGCCGCTTCATGTCGGTCTGGGCGAGGCAGCAGAGCGCGCCGTAGATGATCCCGATCACCGCCAGCAGCCCGATCCACGGGGCCCAGGTGGCCGCGGCCTCGGGCAGGACCGGCATGGCGATGCGCACGAACCCGTAGGTTCCCAGCTTCAGCAGGATCGCGGCGAGCAGCACCGAGCCCACCGTCGGGGCTTCGGTGTGCGCGTCGGGCAGCCAGGTGTGGAACGGGAACATCGGCACCTTGATGGCGAACCCCAGGAAGAGCCCGGCGAAGATGAGGTGCTGGGTCGTGCGGGTGATGCCCTCACCGCCGAGGGCGACGAGCTCGGGGATCTGGAAGGTGTTGGTGCCGCTCAGGAAGAAGAGGGCCAGGAACCCGAGCAGCATCAGCGCCGAGCCGAAGAGGGTGAACAGGAAGAACTTGATCGACGCGTACTCGCGGTTGGGGCCGCCCCACACTCCGATCATGAAGAACATCGGGAGGAGCACGACCTCGAAGAAGATGAAGAACAGGACGAGGTCCTGGGCCACGAACGTCCCGTTCATGCCCACCTCGAGCAGGAGGATGAGGGCCAGGAACGCCTTCGGGTTGTGGGGCTCGGGGAAGTGGTTCCAGGAGTAGACCACGCAGAGGACGGTCACGAACATCGACAGCACCAACAGCGGCAGGGAGATCCCGTCGACGGCCAGGTGGTAGCGGGCGTTGATGGCGTCGATCCAGCTCGCGTCCACGCGGAACTGCAAGGCGGCGCTGCGGTCGTAGTCGAACCGGGCCAGGATCCCCGCCCCGACGGCGAGCGTGGCCAGCGTGGCGACGAGGGTGACCACCTTGATGAGGCGCTCCTCGGCGCGGGGGACGGCGAGCACCGCCACCAACCCGACCGCCGGCAGGAACACCGCCAGCGTCAGCGCCCAGTCGTCGAACCAGTCCATCCCTCTTCTCCCTGCGTCAGACCCTGATCAGCACCAGCGCCGCGCCGATGACCACCACCCCGGCCACCACCCCGAGGGCGTAGCGGGGCAGCCGGCCCGACTGGAGCCGGCGGAGCAGCCCGCCGAGGGTCCCGGTCTCGGCGGCCAGCCCGTTCAGCCCGGCGTCGATCACCCCCTGGTCGACCCGGCGGTAGGTGAGACGTCCGACCCGGGCGGTGGCGCGACCGGTGCCGTTCACCACCGCGTCGATCACCCGCTGGTTCACCCAGTAGGACGCCCGGGCCAGCGGTCCCCGCACCCCGGCGACGATCACGTCCTCGTAGAGCGCGTCGAGGTAGTACTTGTTGCGCAGGACCGTGTGGCCCAGGCGCGCCGCGGCGTTGCGCCGGGTGAGGCCGGCGAGCGGGCCGAGCGGCTCGGGGCGGGACCACAACCAGGCCCCGGCGCCGATCGCGGCCAGGGCCAGGCCGACCGACACCACGGCGAGCAGGGCGTCGAAGTCGGGGTGGACCAGCTTCGGGAAGGCGACGGTCGGTTCGACGTAGGTGACGAAGTGCTCGACGCCGAAGGCCACCGCGTTCGCGAACCCTGCGATCACGCTCAAGACCGCCAGCACCACCAGCGGCACGGTGATCGCCGGCGGCGACTCGTGCGGGTGCCCGTGCCCCCGGTAGCTCCCGAAGAACGTGAGGTGGACACAGCGGGTCATGTACGACGCGGTGAGGACCGCGCCGATGACCCCGACCACCATGAACAGGTCGTAGTCGCTCTGGCCGGCGGTGGCGAGGATCTCGTCCTTCGACCAGAACCCGGCCAGCGGGAAGAGGCCGACCAGGGCCGCCGACCCGATCATGAACGTCGCGAAGGTGACGGGCATGTGGTGGCGGAGGCCGCCCATGTCCTTGCGCATGTCGAAGCTGTGATGGGAACCCGAGTGACTGATCGAACCGGCGCCGAGGAACAGCAACGCCTTGAAGAAGGCGTGGGTGAACAGGTGGAACACCGCTCCCACCCAGGCCCCGACCCCGAGACCCATCACCATGTACCCGAGCTGGGAGATCGTGGAGTAGGCGAGGACCTTCTTGATGTCGTCCTGCACGAAGGCCAGCAGCGCCCCGATGACGATGGTGATCGCGCCGACGGCCGCCATCGCGTTCACCCCGCCGGCACCGATGGTGAAGCCCTCCCAGAACACCGGGTACACGCGGGCGCCGAGGTAGACGCCCGCCACCACCATCGTGGCGGCGTGGATGAGGGCCGAGACGGGGGTGGGACCGGCCATGGCGTCGGGGAGCCAGGTGTGCAGGGGGAACTGGCCGGACTTGCCGATGATGCCGAGGAGCAGGCCGGCCGCGGTGACCGTGAGCAGCGTCGACGACACCTTGCCCGACAGCGCCGCCTCGTTCACCGCCGAGATCCCGAACGAGAAGCGCCCGGTGGCCTGCTCGACCACGAAGCCGGTGAGCACCACCCCGACGAGCAGTCCGACGTCGCCGGTACGGGTGGTGAGGAACGCCTTGATCGCCGCGTTCGTGTTGGGCTTCTCCTCCCACCAGTGGCCGATGAGCATGAACGAGCACAGGCCGACCAGCTCCCAGCCGACCAGCAGCTGCAGGGTGTTCTCGGCCACCACCAGCAGCAGCATCGAGGCGGTGAAGAGGCTCAGCGCGGCGTAGAAGTAGGTGAAGCGCTCGTCGCCGTGCATGTAGGCGGTGGAGTAGACGTGCACGAGGAACGAGATCACGCACACGACGACCAGCATCATCACGGTCAGCCCGTCGACGTGGGTCCCGACCCTCAGCACCGCCGGCCCGCTCTCCCACCAGGTGACGGCTCGCACCACCGGCTCCACGCCGGCGTGCCCCGCCTCGGCACCCAGCAGACCCCGACCGAAGGCGACCAGCGTCCCCATGCCCTCCTTCGCCGCCGCGTCGTCGACCCGTTGCACCCACTGCGCGGCCGCCACCAGCGAAGCGACGAGCGCCAGGCCGACGGCGCCGGTGCCCAGCAGCGACCCGCCCCGCGGGAGGCGCCGCCCGAACAGCAGGATGCCCACGAAGCCGGCGGCCGGGAGCGCGGGGATGACCCAGGCGGACTCGAGCATCGGTGCCGTCACCCCTTGAGCTGGTCGACGGCGTCGAGGTCGGGCGTACGCAGGTTGCGGTACAGCAGCAGGACGATCGCCAACCCGACCCCCACCTCGGCGGCCGCGATGGTGATCACGAAGAGGGCGAAGACCTGACCGGCCACCGCGTCGAGCTGCGCCGAGAACGCCACGAGGTTGAGCGTCACCGCGTTGAGCATGAGCTCCACGCCCATGAGCACCAGCACCCCGTTGCGCCGGGCGAGGACGCCGTAGACGCCGACGGCGAAGAGGACCGCGGCGAGCACGAGGAACTGTGTGAGCGGCATCAGTCCCTCCGGGCCAGGACGATCGCGCCGATGAGCGCCGCCAGCAGCAGCACCGACACCAGCTCGAACGGGACGACGAAGGTGCGGAAGATCGACCGGGCGATCTCGGAGGTCGGGGTGGGGCCGGACCGGCCGGCGATGTCGATCTCGACGCCCCGGAAGGCGTCGACGACCGCGGCGACGAGGAGCACACCGAGGGCCAGCGCGGCCAGCGCGGCGGGGAGGCGCTGGTCGTTGTCGAGCGGCGTGTCCGAGCCCATCGGGGCCCGGGTGAGCATGATCCCGAAGAGGAACAGGATCACCACGGCCCCGATGTAGATGAGGACCTGCACCCAGGCCACGAACTCCGCCGCCAGCAGGATGAACTGCGCCGCGACGCCGGCGAGGACCACCACGAGGTACAGGGCGGCGTGCACGACGTTGCGGCTGCGGACGACCCCGATCGCCGCGGCGACCATCACCACCGCGAGCACCCAGAACGCGACGTTCTGCGCCACCATGCCCGTCGCCTACTTCCTGCCCTTGACCTCGGCACCCGGCTCGAGGGGCTCGGGCTCGGGAACGGTCGCCATCCACACCCCGAGCTGCTCCTTGTCGTGGAGCAGCCGGGCGATCCTGAACTCGGAGTACTCGTACTCGGGGCTCCAGAACAGCGCGTCGAACGGGCACACCTCGACGCAGATCCCGCAGTACATGCACAGCGCGTAGTCGATGTCGAACCGGTCGAGGACGCTCACCGTCCGGGGCCGCCCGCCTTCCCGGCGGGGTGGGCGCTGCTCCTTGTGACCCTCGATGTAGATGCACCAGTCGGGACAGCTGCGGGCGCACAGCATGCAGACGGTGCAGTTCTCCTCCTTGAGGGCGATCACCCCTCGGGCCCGGGGCGGCGGGTCCTCCCGCTCATGGGGGTACTGCACCGTGACCGCGCCCTGCAGCATGGTGCGGAACGTGACCGCGAGGCCGCTGACGACCCCGGGGATCTTCCGGGCCGGCCCCCGGCGGGCCGGCGGTCGGGGATCGGTCGCCGTCATCAGAACGCCACCTTGAGGACCCCGGTGACGACGATGTTGGCCAGCGCGATCGGGATGAGCACCTTCCAGGCCATGGCCTGCAGCTGGTCCTCCCGGAGGCGCGGGTAGGTGAAGCGCACCCAGAAGATCAGGAACGACACCGCCATCACCTTGATCAGCAGCACCACGGGGCCCAGGACGTCGGCGGCCGTCCCGTCGACGCCGGGGATCGCCCAGCCGCCCAGGAACAGGGTGGAGGCAAGGGCGGCGAACGCGAAGGCGGTGCCGAACTCCCCGATGAAGAAGAACAGGAAGCGGAACCCGGTGTACTCGACCATGTAGCCCGAGACCAGTTCCGATTCCGCCACCGGCATGTCGAAGGGGGTCTGGGTGAGCTCGGCCTGGGCGGCGACGAGGAACAGGGCGAAGCCGACGATCTGGGTGAGGATGAAGGGGTTCCCGATCCCGCCCCAGCCGAAGATCTCCCCGTCGCGCTGGGCCAGCACGATGCCCTGGAGGTCGAGGGTGCCGGCCTGGATCACCACCCCCACCACCCCGAGGATCAGCGGCAGCTCGTAGGCGATGAGCTGGCCGGCGGCCCGCAGGCCCCCCAGGAGGGCGAACTTGTTGGCGCTGGCCCACCCGGCCATGAGGATCCCCACCACCGAGAGACTGGAGACGGCCAACGCGTAGAAGATGCCCACGTCGAGCTCGGCGACCACGAGCCGCGGCCCGGCCGGGATCACGGCGAACACGAGGAACGTCGACATCACGACGACGAGCGGCGCCATCGCGAAGACGCGGCGGTCGGCGCCGTCGGGCATCACGTCCTCCTTCTGGAGGAACTTGATCCCGTCGCCGATGAGCTGGAACCAGCCGTGGTACCCGCCCGGGTCCATCGGGCCCAGGCGGCTCTGCATGTGGCTCATCATCTTGAGCAGGAAGACGTACCCGAGGATGAGCGCGCCGAGCGGGATGACGGCGAGGACGACGAGGGTCTTCAGGGCCAGGATCAGACCCCAGGGAACCTCGACGGCGAGGCTCACCGGTCGATGTCCCCCAGGATGAAGTAGAGGCTGGCGAGGATCGTCACCACGTCGGGAACGTAGACCCCTCGCAGCAACCAGGGCAGGATCGAGACGTTGGAGAACGAGGCGGAGCGGATCTTCACCCGGAACGGGCCGGTCGCCCCCTTCGAGACGACGTAGTAGCCCATCTGCCCGAGGGGGTTCTCGGTCTCCACCCAGCACTCGCCCTCGGGCACCTTGATGATCCGGGGCACCTTGGCCATGATCGGACCGCCGGGCAGCCCGTCGAGGAGCTGCAGCACCATCCGGGCCGCCTCGCGGGTCTCCTGGAGCCGCACCCAGTAGCGGGCGAAGCTGTCACCGTCGGGGTGGGTCCAGACCTTGAAGTCCAGCTCGGGGTAGGCGAGGTAGGGCCGCCCGTCGCGGCGCAGGTCCCAGTCGACGCCCGAGGCCCGGAGGTTCGCCCCCGAGACCCCGTAGGCGGCGCCGAGCTCGGCGGGGATGATGCCCACCCCCCGGGTGCGGGCCTCGAAGATCTCGTTGCCGACGAGCACGTCCTCGAAGTCGTCGCACCCGTCGAGGATCCGCCGCATCGCCCGCCGGCACTCGGCGATCCAGCCCCAGGGCAGGTCGTCCTTCAACCCGCCGATCCGGTTGAAGTTCGGGTGGAAGCGGCCGCCGGTGGCCGCCTCGATGAGGTTGAGGACGAGCTCCCGGTCGCGAAAGGCCCAGAACGCCGGCGTGAGGGCGCCGACCTGCAGGCCCATCTCGCCGAGGAACAGGTAGATCGTGGCGATCCGGCTGAGCTCGGTGAGGATGGTGCGGATCCAGGTCGCCCGGGGCGGGGCCTCGATGTCCATGAGCAATTCGGCGGCCCAGATGAACGGGACCTCGTTGGCGAAGCTGGAGAGCCAGTCGATCCGGTTGATGAGCGTGGTGACCTGGGGGTAAGTGCGGAACTCGGTGAGCTTCTCGTAACCCCGGTGCATGTAGCCGATCACCGGGTCGGCCGCCACCACCCGCTCGCCGTCGAGGCGGACGACGAGGCGCAGCGTCCCGTGGGTGGCCGGGTGTTGGGGACCGATGTTGAGGACCATGTCGCCGGTGTCGAGCTCGACGTTGACCTGCGCGTCGGCGAGGTGGCGCAGGGCCCGGGGGTCGAGCTCGAAGCCGGGTGTGGTCGCGGTCACGAACCGGCCTCCTCCGCACCCCCCGCCGCCTCCCCGGGCCCCGCCGCCTCCCCGGGCATCGGCTCCACGTCGACGAGGCCCGGCCACGGCTTGACCTCGCGGGCGAGCAGCGGGAAGTCCTTGCGCAGCGGGTGCCCCTCGAACTCGGCGGGCAGGTAGAGGTGGCGCAGGCTCGGGTGACCGTCGAAGACGATGCCGAACATCTCCCAGCACTCCCGCTCGTGCCAGTCCGCGCCGCCGTAGACCGGGACCCAGGACGGCACGCGCATCTCCGCGTCGTCGACGTCGACCTTCAGCGTCACGCCGTGGTGACGGGTGGTCGACTCCACGTGGGCGAACACCTGGAAGCGCCCGGCCGATCCGGCCGCGCCGAAGGTCATCTCGGCGGGTTGCACCGGGGCGGACGTGTCGCCGCCGTCCTCACCCTCGGGGCGGGGGGCCGGCTGCCAGTCGATCCCCGAGATGAACGAGAGGAAGTCGCACGCCAGCTCCTCCTTGGCCACCTCCGCGGCCCGGCGCCAGGCGTCCCGCCGCACCCGGACCACCGGGCTGCCGCAGGCGGAGCCGGTCTCGATCACGCCGTCGCCGAGGCGGTCCCGCAACCTCTCCACGACGGCCGCCGCCCGCTCGTCGAGGGCCGGCGCCCCGCCGGCCCCGGCGGCCGGGACGGTCTCCGCCGCCTCCTCAGGCAACGGTCGCCGGCTCCCCACGCCAGCGGGCCCGGAGCTCGTCGTTGTCGAGGCCCTCGGCCTGGATCCGCTCCTGCAGCAGGACCACGGCCTGCAGGAGCGCCTCCGGCCGAGGCGGGCACCCGGGCACGTACACGTCCACCGGGATGATCTGGTCCACGCCCTTGGTCACCGAGTACGAGTCCCAGTACGGCCCCCCGCAGTTGGCACAGGACCCCATCGAGATCACGTACTTCGGGTCGGGCATCTGCTCGTACAGTCGCTTGATCGACGGGGCCATCTTGTCGGTGACCGTCCCGGAGATCACCACCAGGTCGGCCTGGCGCGGGCTGGCGGGAAAGGGGATCACCCCGAGGCGCATCATGTCGTACCGGGGGCTGGCCAGCGCCGCGCCCATCTCGATGGCACAGCACGCCAGACCCCACTGGAACATCCACAAGGAGTACTTGCGGGAGTAGTTGAGCAGCCAGGTGACGGGACGCAGCGGGCGCCGGCCCATCAGGCCCGACTCGATCAGGCCCACCGCAGGACCCCTTTTCGCCAGGCGTACACGAGCCCGAGCGCGAGCACGATGATGAACACGATCATCGACACCAGCGGCGCGACCCCGAGGTTCTCGAGGTCGACGGCCCAGGGGAAGATGAACAACGCCTCCACATCGAACAGGACGAAGAGGAACGCGTAGATGTAGTAGCGGACGTTCGACTGCCCGAACCCGGTCACCGGGTCGGCCCCGGCCTCGTAGGTGACGTACTTCTCGGGTTGGGGGCGCCGGGGCCGGATGAGCCGGCCCAGCCCGAGCATGGCGCCGACCATGAGCACCGCCGCCCCCATCAGGACCGCCACCGCGATGTAGCGCTGGTAGTAGGCAGTCACGCGCGGCCTCTCACCAAGATGGACGTCCCGGTGCGGCGAGCATAGCCCCCACCCCGTCGGGGGCCTCCAACCGTGGCGGGTCCCGGGGACGGGGAGGGGCGCCGGGGCGGCCCGACTCAGCCCTCCTTGAGCACCGTGTACCAGAGACGGTGGGCGACCCCGACCACGGCCTCGGCGAGCGCGGCGTACCGACCGTAGAGGTCGGCGGTCACCACGAGCTCGGCGGCGGTGAGGTCCTCGCGGCCGGCCAGCTCGTGCAACGCCCGCCGGTGCGCCTTCTCGAGGCGGCGGGCGGCCTTGGTGGCCTCGTCGGCCGCCCGGGCCGCGGCGTCGTGGTCGGTGACGATGACCTCGAGTCCCGACACGAGGTGGCCGACGCCGGCGGCGACCTCGGCGGCCATCCGGGCGGCGTGCCCGTCGGGCCGCCACCCGACCGCCTCGGCCAGGCGGACGACGTTCTTGGTGAGGTTCTCGATGCGGTCGAGGCGTTCGGAGATCGTGTAGAGGTCCTCCTGGTCCACGGGAGAGGTCAGCACCTCCCGCAGCACGCCCACCAGGGCGCGCCGGGCGTCGTCACCGGCGTGCTCGGCGGCGCGCACGGCCAGGGCGTCGGCCTCCGCCCCGGCGGTCGACCATCGCCTGAACGCCTCTGCGGCGGCGGCGGTGGCGGCGGCCTGGGAGCGCAGCACGGCCAGGACGTCGGGCCGTCGGGGCAGGAACCAGCGGCGCGGTGCGAAGGGCACGGCGAGATCTTCCCAGACCGCCTCGGCCGGCACGCTTCAGCGCAGGGGGCGCAGGCCCAGCGCCAGCCCCGCCCCCACCAGGGCGCTGACCGGGATCGTCGCCACCCACCAGAGGTACACCGCGGCCGCCCGGTCCCAGCGCACGTGCCGGGGCCGGACCGCGGCGCCGGACCCCACCACCGCCGCCGCCGCCACCGAGGACGTGGACACCGGTGCCCCGGCCGGGCCGGCCCCGGCGATGAGCACCGCGGCCACGAGCTGCGCGGCGAGGCCGTCGAGCGGGCGGGGCCGGTAGAAGCGGCGGGCCACCGTCCGGATGATGCGCCGACCGCCCAGCACCGTGCCGGCGGCGAGGGCGGCGGCGGCGCCCAGCCGGGCCGGCAGCGGGACCCCGGGGCGGGCCGTGCCGCCCGCAGCGAGGGCGACGACCATCACCGCCATCGCCTTCTGACCGTCGTTGGCCCCACCGGCGAAGGCGACCGCAGCCGCCCCCGCCCACGTGGCGGCGCGGACGGGTCGCAGCGCTCGGCGGCGGGC
>CALEDW010000120.1 GCA_937949585.1 uncultured Acidimicrobiia bacterium | reverse complement strand
CACCATCGTTCGCGTCGACACCGCGACGCGCCGGATCACCTCCGGGAGGCGGTACCGCTCCGCCCGGGCCAGGATCGCCGCCGCCCCGCCCCGTGACTGGTACGGCCTGGTGGTGTCGTCGAAGGCGAGCTTGGCGATCTCGAAGACGTCCTGGTCGGTCGCCCGGCTCTTGTCCTTCATGTACGACCGGCCGTGGGTGACCCCCATGTTCCCCTGCTGCAGGTGCAGCGCCACGTCGAAGAGCACCAGGTCGAGCAGCATCGCCGCCCGGTTCACCAAGGCCCGGTCGTGCGCCCACTCGACCAGCGTGAGCAGCGGGGTGACGTCCTTTTGGTAGTAGACGTCGGAGTGCCACTCCGAGAAGCCGAACCGGGCCTTTTCGGTGATCCAGTCCTCGATCCGGGCCCGGGCGTCGGCCAGGTGGGCCCGGCCGGGGCGCCCGTCGTTGATGAACGTCGCGTCGGGGAACGCTTGCCCGGCCAGGTACTCGACGACGTGGAAGATGATCCGATGGTTCTCCGACCAGTACCACTTGTTGTCCGTCAGCCCGGGCGGGGTCGGCTCGGTGTACCAGTACTTGAACGCCAGGATCCGCCGTTCGATCGCCATGCGGGTGTCGGCGGGCAGCAGGTCACGACCGGCGTACCACAGGTTGACGAGATACAGCATCGTGAAGTCGGTCGTGTCGTCCATCCGGTCGATCCGGGCGAACTCCGGGGCGAGCGCCGCCGGGGTCACCGACGTCAGGTCGGGTCGGTACGAGCGATCGCGCCGGGCCCGGGCGACGTGGGCGAGCACGTTGAGGATCGATCCGGGCTGCAGTTCGGCGGTGGCGAAACGCAGGTAGTCGTCCTGGCGGGCCCGCCACCACGACGGGTGAACGAACCCGTCGCCGGGATGCGGCGGTCGCGGCGGTCGCGGGAAGCGCGGTGGCCGGCAGGCCCCGAGCACCATGAGCCCGACGAGCAGCCCCACGCCGACGATCCTCACCGACGGCCTCCTCCTTCCCGTCCGTCGAGGCGGAGTCCCCACCGGCGTCCCTGCCGGAGCGCTGCGCACCTCGCCAGTCTCGCGGCGCGACTCCCGGTCTGTCACCCCGGCTCGGCCGGGACCCGCCCCGGCCGAGGCTGTCTAGGCTCCGGCAGATGGAACCGGGGACGTTTCGCGGGACGATCGGTCGGTACTGGTGGGAGTCGACCCCGTGGTGGCCGGAGCCGGTCCGGCCCCCCGAGAACGCCCCGAACGTGCTGCTCGTGGTGCTCGACGACGTCGGCTTCGCCCAGTTCGGCTGCTTCGGGGGATCGATCGACACGCCGGTGATCGATCGGCTCGCCGCCGAAGGGCTGCGCTACGTGAACTTCCACACCACCGCGCTGTGCTCACCCACCCGGGCCTGCCTGCTCACCGGCCGCAACCACCACCGCAACGGGATGGGGCGAATCGCCGACTTCGCCGCCGGGTTCCCCGGCTACGACGCCCGTATCCCCCGGGCCAACGGCTTCGTCTCGGAGATCCTGCGCGACGCCGGGTGGGCCACCTGGGCGGTCGGCAAGTGGCACCTCACGCCCGAGGACGAGACGCACCTGGGTGCCACCCGGTCCCGCTGGCCGCTCGGGCGCGGGTTCGAGCGCTTCTACGGGTTCCACGGCGGCGAGACGCACCAGTTCGCCCCGTGGCTCGTCCACGACAACCACTTCGTGGAGGCACCTCGACCTCCCGCCGACGGCTACCACCTGAGCGAGGACCTCGTCGAGCAGGCGATCACCTACCTGCGCGACCTGCGTAGCGTGGATGCCGCCAAGCCGTTCTTCTGCTACCTGGCCTTCGGGGCCTGCCACTCCCCGCACCAGGCCCCTCCGGAGTGGATCGACCGGTACCGGGGCGCCTTCGACCACGGCTGGGACGAGGAACGGGAACGGATCCTGGCCCGTCAGCTCGCCGACGGGGTGCTGCCCGAGGGCACCGAACTGTCACCCCGACCGGAGTGGGTCCCGGCCTGGGCCGAGCTGTCCGCCGACGAGCGGCGCCTCTACGCCCGCTACATGGAGGCGTACGCCGGGTTCCTCACCCACACCGACCACCAGCTCGGCCGCCTGCTCGACGCGCTCGCCGAGACCGGCGACCGGGACCGCACGCTGGTGGTCGTCTGCTCCGACAACGGTGCCTCGTCCGAGGGCGGCCCCACCGGGTCGGTGAACGACGTGCGCCCCTGGAACCTCGTCGACCGTCCCTTGGAGGAGGCCCTGGCCCGCATCGACGAGATCGGCGGTCCGCGTCTGCACAACAACTACCCGTGGGGCTGGACGGTGGCGGGCAACACGCCCTTCCGGCGTTGGAAGCGCGAGGTCCACGAAGGGGGGGTGGCCGACCCGCTCGTCGTGGCCTGGCCGGCCGGGATCCCCACCCCCGGCGGCACCCGACGCCAGTACGTGCACGCCGTCGACGTGGCGCCGACGGTCCTCGAGGCCTGCGGGATCGAACCGCCGGACGAGGTCGACGGGATCCCCCAGACCCCGATGGACGGCGCCTCGTTCCTGGCCACCTTCACCGACCCGGACGCCCCGGCCCCGCGCCGCACCCAGTACTACGAGATGTTCGGCTGTCGGGCCCTCTACCACGACGGCTGGAAGGCGGTCACCTACCACCCCATCCACGTGGCCGACCCCGGGCTTGACCGGGTCGGCTGGGAGCTGTACCACCTGGAATCCGACCCGTCCGAGTGCCACGACCTCGCGGAGGTGGAACCGCAGCGGCTCCGGGCCATGATCGAGCTGTGGTGGGCGGAAGCAGCCCGCAACCAGGTGCTGCCCGTGGACAACCGGCCGTTCTCCGAGTTCACCCTCAACCGTCCGGACCCCCGCCCCGAGCGCCGCCGGGTGCGCTACTGGCCCGGGACCGGCATGGTGCCCGAAGAGGCCGTCCCCAGCCTCCACAACCGCAGCCACCGGCTCGTCGCCGCCGTCGAGGCCCTGCCACCCGAAGGTGTGGAAGGGGTGCTGCTGGCGCTGGGCAACCTGCAGGGCGGGTTCAGCTTCTTCGTCCTCGACGGGAGGCTGTGCTACGTGCACAACCTCGTAGGGATGCGCTGGGATCGGGTCGTCGCCGAGGAGCCGCTGCCGGCCGGGGCGACCGAGCTGGCGGCGCGGCTCACCAAGATCGGTGAGCACCATGTGTCCGTCACCCTCACCGTCGACGGTCGGCCGGTCGGCGAAGGAGAGGTGCGGCGGTTCACGCCCATCCGCTTCAACCTGGTCGGCGCCGGCCTGACCGTCGGCGCCGACCGGGGCCTCGAGGTCTGTGACGACTACCGGGCGCCGTTCCCGTTCACCGGCGTCCTGCGGCACGTGGAGATCGAGGTGGAAGGCGAGGCCTACACCGACCCCAAGGCGTCCGCCGAGATCGCCATCGCCCGCCAGTGAGCACGGCCCGCGGCCGGCCCGTCGAGCCGAACGAGATCCGTCTCACCAGCGGGGCGTTCTGGGCCGGCGACCACCACCCGGCGCTGGAATGGCTGCGCGCCCATGACCCGGTGCACTGGGACCCGCACGGGCAGGTGTGGGGGATCACCCGCCACGCCGACGTCCGCCATGTGGAGGCACACCCGGAGCTGTTCTCCAACGCGGGTGGGATCCGTCCCGACGCGCCGCCGGTGCCCCAGATGATCGACATGGACGACCCCGAGCACGCCCGCCGCCGACGTCTCGTCGCCCACGGGTTCACCCCCCGGCGGGTGCGGGCCTCCGAGCAGCGGATCCGCCGGGCCGCCACGGAGATCATCGACGCGGTCTGCGAGCGGGGCGAGTGCGACTTCGTCACCGACGTCGCCGCGTGGCTGCCGATGATCATCATCGGCGACGCGCTCGGTGTGGCCCCCGACGACCGGGCACAGCTGCTCGCCTGGTCGGACGACCTCATGACCGGTCTCACCGGCCTCGACGACGCCGAGAAGGCGGCGCGGGCGATGGCGGCGTTCGAGGCGTTCCGTGACTACATCACCCCGGTGATCGAGGACCGGCGGCAACGGCCCCGCGACGACCTCGTCTCGGCCCTCGTGCACGCCGAGGTCGACGGGGAACGCCTCGACCACGACTCGTTGGTCCACGAGACACTGCTCATCCTCATCGGCGGCGACGAGACCACCCGTCACGTCATCACCGGCGGGATGTACCAGCTCCTGCGCCACCCCGACCAGCACGCACGGCTCGTCGCCGACCCGTCGGGCCTGCCGGTGGCGGTGGAGGAGATGCTGCGCTGGGTCACCCCGATCAAGAACATGGCCCGCACCGTCACCACCGACACCACCCTCGGCGACAGGGAGCTGCGCGCCGGGGAGCAGCTCCTCCTGCTGTACCCGTCGGCGAACCGAGACGAGGCGGTCTTCGACGACCCGTTCCGTTTCGACACCACCCGCTGGCCCAACGAGCACCTGGCCTTCGGGTTCGGTGTGCACTTCTGCCTGGGCGCGCACCTGGCCCGCACCGAGCTGCGGGTGATGTTCGAGGAGCTGGTGCGGCGCCTCCCCGACATGCAGCTCGTCGAAGCCACCGAACCGCCCCGACGGGTGTCGAACTTCATCAGCGGCTACGAGCACATGCCCGTCCGGTTCACCCCCCGCCGTCCGGAGGGTGCGCTCGGGTCGTGACCGTCCGTCCGCTCAGCGGAACAGGCGGCCGAGGCCGCGACCGGTGGCACGCCCCGCCACCCGACGGGCGATTCGGCGACCGACCCGCCGGTCGCGCACCGCCTGCACGTCGCCGAGGAACCGGGCAAGCCCGTACAGCAGCCCCCGGGTCCGGTTGATCCTCATGATCCAAGGCTACGCCCGGGTGTGACACCCCGCGCCCGGCCGACGGCGGTCGGCGCCGTAGCCTCACCGGCAGCCACCGACGCGTCGCCCACGGGAGGCGTCCCCGTGTTCCTCCTGCCCCCGACCCCGATCACCTCCCTCGACGACTACCTCGCCGACGGCGGCGGTCGTGGCCTCGAGGCCGCCCGCCGCCTCGGTCCGCAGGCGACGATCGAGGAGCTCACCGCCTCCGGCCTGCGCGGGCGGGGTGGCGGCGGGTTCCCGACCGGGCGCAAGTGGGCGGGGATCGCCGGCCAGCCCGCGGGGGCGGGGCGGCGCTACGTGGTGGTGAACGGTGCCGAGGGCGAACCGGGAACGTTCAAGGACCGGGCGCTGCTGCGGACCAACCCCTATCAGGTGGTGGAAGGGGCGGTGATCGCCGCCGAGACCGTCGGCGCCGACGGTGTGTACCTCTGCCTCAAGGCCGTCTTCGAACGGGAGCGGGACGCGCTCACCCGGGCGGTGCAGGAGTTCCAGGCTGCGGGGTTGTGCACCGGCTGCACCGTCACGATCGTCGCCGGGCCCGACGAGTACCTGTTCGGCGAGGAGAAGGCGATGCTGGAGGTCATCGAGGGCAAGCCGCCGCTGCCCCGCTGGTTGCCGCCGTACGAGCACGGCCTGTTCGCCGCCTCCCCGCAGCTCGGCTGGGAAGCCGGCCCGCACGGCCCGCAGCGCCGCACGGCGGGGGCGCCCAACCCGACGCTGGTGAACAACGTCGAGACGCTGGCCAACGTCGCCCACATCCTCGCCCGGGGCGCCGACTGGTTCCGATCGTTCGGCACCGCCGCCTCTCCGGGCACCGCCGTAGCCACCGTGGTCGGCGACGTCGTCGCCCCCGACGTCGGGGAGGTCGAGCTCGGCACCCCGCTGCGGGCGGTGATCGACGCCGTCGGCGCCGGGCTCCCGCCGGGCCGGTCGGTGAAGGCCGTGATGCCGGGGGTGGCGAACCCGGTGGTCACCGCCGATCACCTCGACGTCCCGGTGAGCTACGAAGGGTTCGAGGCGATCGGTTCCGGCATCGGTTCCGTCGGGTTCATCGTCCTCGACGACACCGCCTGCATGGTCGCCGCGGCGTGGCGGGCGTCGCGGTTCCTGTCGGTCGAGTCGTGCGGGCAGTGCCCGCCGTGCAAGCTCGGCTCCACCGAAATCACCGAGCGCCTCGGTCGCCTCGAGGCCGGGACCGCAACCGACGACGACGTGGGCGCGATCCGGGGCTGGCTCGACCGCGTGACCGACGGGAACCGGTGCTACCTGGCGGTGGAGGAGCAGCGGGTGGTCGGGAGCATCCTCGTCGCGTTCGCCGAGGAGGTGGCCGAGCACCTGGGTGCGGGGGGCTGCCCCCGTCCCGACGCCCGCCCGATCCCCAAACTCGTCGAGCTGCGGAACGGGCGAGCCGTCTACGACGAGGACTACCTGCGCAAGCAACCCGACTGGACCTACGCCCCGACCTGAGACGATCAGGGTGTCCCGGATCGCAGGGAGGTGGCGACGATCCGGTGCCGGGCACCGTCCCCTGGTATCGTCGGGCCCGTCGCAAGGGGAGTAGTCCCTCGGCGACCGGTCGACACGCTGGCCCTCATCCCGGGCCCGGCCGGTCGGCCCGGAGTGATCCGGGTGGACGAGACCTTCGGCACGTTCAGCACATCGTGCTGCCGTGTCGGGGTCGTCCTCCGCCGGCAGCGGGGGAGGGAAGCCGGTGGAGTCGCTGCTCATCGCCTTCGGGCTGATCTTCGTCGCCGAGCTGGGCGACAAGACCCAGCTCGTGGCCCTCAGCCTCGCCGCCCGCTACCGCCCGCTGCCGGTGCTGGCCGGGCTCGCGATCGCCCATGCCTGCACCCAGGGGCTGTCGATCACGGTGGGCGGGATCGTCGGTGCGGCCGTGCCCCGCCCGGCGGTCTCGGCCGGAGCGGGCGTGCTGTTCCTCGGGTTCGCCGTGTGGACGTTTCGCAGCGGCGGCGACGACGACACCGGGGTCGAGCTGCGCGGCCGGGCGGTCGTCCCCGCGGTGGCGGCGGCGATCTTCGTCGCCGAGCTCGGCGACAAGACGATGCTGACCGCCGCCACCCTCGCCGCCCGCGGCGCTCCGCTGCTGGTGTGGGCCGGCGGTACCGCCGGGGTCGTGGCGGCCGGTGGGGTCGCGGTGGCGGTCGGGAACCTCCTCGGGGCCCGTCTCCCCGCCGCGACGATCCGACGTGTGGCCGCAGGACTGTTCGCGCTGTTCGGGCTGCTCCTCCTCGTCGACGCCGTCGGCCTGGGACGAGCGGTCCGCTGATGGCGCGCCTCGAGCGCCACCAGGTCTGGGTGTACCTGGGCGCGATCGGCGCCGGCCTGGCGCTCGGGGCGACGCGGCCCGAGACCGGTGAGGTCCTCGCCGCCGCCGTGTGGCCGACGCTCGGCGTGCTCCTCTACGTCACCTTCCTGCACCTGCCGCTGGCCCACCTGCCCGCCGCCGCTCGGGACCGGCGGTTCGTCGGGGCGGTGCTGGTCACCAACTTCGTCGTCCTGCCGGCCGTCGTGTGGTCGCTGCTGCCGCTGGCGCCGCCCGACCCGGCGGCGCGTCTGGGGGTGGTGCTCGTGTTGGTGGTGCCGTGCACCGACTGGTACCTCACCTTCAGTCACCTGGGCGGCGCCGACACCGCACGGGCGTTGGCGGTGACGCCGATCAACCTGCTCGTACAGCTGCTGCTGCTGCCGCTGTACGTGCGGTTGCTCGTGGGCGAGTCCCTCGCTGAGCTCGCCGGCGTGCGGACGGCGCTGGTCGTGTTCACCACCTTGATCGTCGTTCCGCTCGCCGCGGCATGGGCGACCGAGCGCGGCGCGGAACGGCTGGTGGTGCTGCGGCGCGTCCTCGCCGGGCTCGCCCCGCTGTCGGTGCCGCTGGTGGCCACGGTCGTGTTCCTGATCGCCGCGTCCCAGGCGTCGACCGTCGCGGCGTCCGTCGAGGTCCTCGGCCGTCTCGCCGTGGTGTTCGTCGTGTTCCTCGTCGCGGCCCTGGCCGCCGGCCGGGCCGTCGGGTCGATCGTGGGCCTGGGTTCCGGGGCGACCCGAGCGCTCGTCTTCAGCGCCGGGACCCGCAACTCCTTCGTGGTGCTGCCCCTGGCCCTGGCGCTGGGCGAGACGTGGTCGGGCGCGGCGGTGGTCGTGGTGTTCCAGTCGCTCGTGGAGCTGCTCGGGATGGTCGCCTACCTGCGGGTCGTGCCGCGGTTCGTGCGCTGAGCCGACGGCGGCGCAGACGGCCGGCTCGTCAGCTCATCGCGGCGATCGGGTGTTTGGACGGGTACCGGGTGAAGGTACGGAGGTGGTTCTCGATCCCGGAGAAGAGGCTGTCGATGTAGGCGAGCTTCCGGATGGTGTAGCTGTGCTGCTCTTTCGGGTCGAGGTACAGGTTGAAGAGTCGGCCGTAGCTGTACTTCTGGGTCACACCCGTGAATCCACCGAGGTTCATGCAGTCCCGGTCGTCGTCCGACGACGAGGCGACCATGAACTTCCACTCCCCCACGCGCAGCGCGGAGAACACGTTGGTCAACCAGTAGTACAAGTACTTGCGATTCGAGTGGCCGTCCGGCGTGAGCAGGAACGAGGTCTGGTCGATGCCGTCGATGTAGCGGTCGGTGGGGATCGCGTCGTCGGCGCCGGCGAGGTGCAGGATCGTGTTGAACAGGTCCATCAGTGAGAACAGCCCGTCGGAGACCCGGTCGGCCTCGATCACGCCCGGCCACACCGCGATGCCGGGCACGCGCTGACCGCCTTCCCAGGTGGAGCCCTTCGCGCTGCGGAACGGTGAGTACGCCGCGTCGGGCCAGATCTCCATCTCGGGACCGTTGTCGGAGGTGATGAAGATCAGGGTGTCCTCCAACTGGCCGGTGGCCTCCAACTCGGCCACCAGCCGCCCGACGATGGCGTCGAGCTCGATGATCGTGCGGGCGACC
>CALEDW010000119.1 GCA_937949585.1 uncultured Acidimicrobiia bacterium | reverse complement strand
GGGTCCGACCGGGCGCGTCCGAGGTCCTCGAGGACCGGGGCCCGGCGATCCGGGTGGTTGGCCGCCGGGACCCGACGGCCGGTAGAACCAGCGGGGAGCGGCCGACGGGCATCGCCCTGCGACCGGACCGCAACCGCCGGGAGGTGAACGGTGGACGCAGCGAGACTCGGGCGGATCGGGTTGTGGGAGCACCGGCTCCGCTACGGCGACCCGGCCGTCGCCGAACAGGCCGTCCGACGGGCCGAGGAGCTCGGGTACACGGCGGTGTGGGTCCCCGACGTGGGTGGCGACCTGTTCGCCGATCTCGAACGGCTGCTCGGGGCCACCGAACGGATCGTCGTGGCGACCGGGATCCTCAACACCTGGCTGCGCGACGCCGTGGAGGTGGCGGCCCGGCGGGCCGAGTGGCCCTCGGCGTGGCAGGCCCGGCTCCTGGCCGGTCTTGGGGTGAGTCACGCCGCGCTCGTCGACGCCGCCGAACCCGGCCGGTACCGGGCCCCGCTGTCGCACATGCGTGCCTACCTCGACGCGCTCGACGCAGCGGTCCCGCCGCTGCCGGCGGCCGACCGGGTGCTCGCCGCGCTCGGGCCCCGCATGCTGGAGCTGGCCCGTGACCGCACCGCCGGTGCGCACCCCTACAACGTGACGCCCGAGCACACCGCGTTCGCCCGAGCGGTGCTGGGCCCCGGACCGATCCTGGCGCCCGAGCAGGCGGTGGTGCTCGAGGAGGACCGCAGCGAGGCGCGCCGCCTCGGCCGGGCCCACCTGGCGATCTACCTCGGGTTGCCGAACTACACGAACAACCTGCGCCGCTTGGGCTTCGGCGACGACGACTTCGCCGACGGCGGTAGCGATCGGCTCGTCGACGCGCTCGTCGCCCGGGGTTCGGCGGCCCGGGTCGCGGCCCGGGTCCGGGACCACTTCGACGCGGGTGCCGACCACGTCTGTGTGCAGGTGCTGTGCCCCGACGCTGCCGCCGTGGCCGATCGGGCCTGGAGGGAGCTGGCCGAGACCTTCGAGCTGCACCCCGCCACCTGAGCGGGCGGTCGGCCTGTCACACCCCCGTCCTCCGCTTGACCCGTCCCTGCGGGATGTTCCCGGGCCGCCTCGGGAGCGCAGGGCCTGGACCGCGACCGGACGCGATTCCCCCACGGGGCAGGGCTGGGCAGGAAACGCAGGAGGCCACCATGACCGATGCACCACCGTCGGCCCCGCCGGGGGCCCGAGCGACTCGAGGTCGGGGGTCAGCGACCTCGTGACGATCGCCGGCGGGATCATCACCTGTACGTACCCCGGTTTCGAGTACCGGGATGCTGCGAACACGTCCGGGTGGCCGCCGCCGGTGAGCTCTGAGGCGCCGGACGGCACCGTCCGGACCGTCGACGGTGCGGGGATCAGTCGGGTCGGAGCAACGCCTCGGCCTCGCGGGCCAGCTGGAGGTCCTCTCTGGACCGGATCCGCAGCACGGCCACCGGCGCGTCGGGCGGGGACAGGACCGCGTCGGCGGGGCGCGCCCGCTCGGAGCCGGCGGTCGGGTCGTCGTGCTGCGGCCCGAGTCGATCCTCGTCGGCGGCGAGCCGGACGCCGAGGAACCCCAGGCGGTCGCAGGCGAGGCGGCGCAGCTGTGGGGAGGCCTCTCCGGCACCTCCGGTGAACACGAGTGCGTCCAGCCCGCCGGCCGCGGCGACCATGGCGCCGATGCCCGTGACGAGCCGATGCAGCATCACCTCGATCGCCAGGCGGCACCTCGGGTCACCGGCTTCGGCACCCTCGAGCACCTCTCGCAGGTCGGCGGAGCGGCCCGACAGGCCCAGCAGCCCCGAGCGGCGCTCGAGCGTGTCGCGCAGCTCGCCGGCAGGGATGCCCAGGTGCTCGACGACGTGGAGCACGAGCCCGGGATCGACACTGCCCGACCGGGTGGCCATCACCAGGCCCTCCAAGGGCGTGAAGCCCATCGTGGTGTCCACCGGACGCCCCCCGACCACCGCGGCCAGCGACGCGCCGGCACCGAGGTGAGCCACCACCAGACGCAGCTCGGCGACCGGACGGTTGAGCAGCTCGGCGGCCCGGGCGGTTGCCCAGGCGTGGCTGAGACCGTGGAACCCGTAGCGGCGCAGCCCGTGCGCCGCCGCCCACTCCCAGGGGAGCGCGTACCAGCGGGCCGCGTCCGGCAGCGCAGTGTGGAACGCGGCGTCGGGGACCACGACCGCCGGTAGCGGCGGCGCCGCGTCGTGCACCAGGTGCAGGGCGGCGAGCGTTGCCGGGTTGTGCAGCGGGGCCAGGGGCACCGCGGCGGCGATCGCGGCCAGCACGTGCCGGTCGGCCACCACCGTCGTCGTGAGCCCCGGGCCGCCGTGCACCACCCGGATGGCCGCGGCGTCGAGGGCAGGAGTGGAGGTGAGCAGTGTGCGCAACACCTCGAGCCCACCGCCGCCGGACCCGTCGGCCACGACCGACGGGTCGGCGAGGTCGTCCGGCCCGAGGCCCACCTCCACCGCCTCCACCACCCGCCGCCCGTCGTCGACCACGGCCAGCTTCAAGCTGGACGATCCCGGATTGACGGTCAGGATCCGCACCGGGAGGGCCGGATCAGCCGACGGTGTCGGTCCAGGACCAGGCGTCGATCTCCGGCGGGTCGACGCCGTGGTCCCGGGCGTAGGCCCGGGCCAGGTGGATGCGGCGGGCGTACTCCTCCACGAACCGACCGCCGATGCTGGCGTGTCCCCGGGATCGTTGGATGGCCCGGATCGCCAGGTGGTACCGGCTGGCCAGGTTGTCGATGAGCAGCTGGAACGGCGGTTCGGTGGTGCCTTCCTCGAGGTAGCCGGCCACGTGGAACCGTTCCGGGGCGGGGCGATGGTGCACCAGCTCGTGCACCGCCGACGGGTAGCCGTGGAAGAAGAAGATCACGGGGCAGTCCGCCCCGAACAGCTCGACGAACTCCTCCTCGCTCAAGCCGTGGGCGTGGTCGGCCGGGTGCTCGAGGGCGAGGAGGTCGACCACGTTCACCACCCGCGTCTTCAGGGTCGGCATGTCCTCCCTCAGCAGCTGCGCAGCGGCGAGGATCTCCTGGGTGGGGATCGTCCCCGCCGCGGCGAGGACCACGTCGGGCTCGTCGGCGCCGGCGGTTCCGGCCCAACGCCACTGCCCTGCACCCGCGGCGCAGTGTGCCCGGGCCTCCTCGATCGTCAACCACTGCGGCAAGGGCTGCTTCGTGGCCACGATCAGGTTGATCGAGTTCGTCGAGGTGAGGCAGCGCTCCAACACCGCCAGCAGCGTGTTGGCGTCCGGGGGCAGGTACACGCGGCTCACGGTGGCCTTCTTGTTCAGGATCGTGTTGATGAACCCGGGGCCCTGGTGCGAGTAGCCGTTGTGCTCCTGACGCCAGCCCTCGGAGGTGAGCAGGTAGTTGAACGACGACACCGGAGGGCGCCACGGCACTTCCCGGGCGACCTTCAGGAACTTCGCCAGCTGGTTCGTCATCCCGGTGACGATCTCGGCGAATGCCTCATAGCTGGGGAACAGCCCGTGACGACCGGTGAGCACGTAGCCTTCGAGCCACCCCTGGCAGGTGTGCTCGGACAGGATCTCCAGCACCCGGCCGTCGGGCCCGTGGCCCACGTCGTGCTCGGCCAGGGGCCACTGGTAGGCGCGGGTGGTGACCTCCAGCACGGCGCCGAGCCGGTTCGATTCCAGCTCGTCGGGACAGGCGATACGGAAG
Source organism: uncultured Acidimicrobiia bacterium (assembly GCA_937949585.1). Classification (GTDB taxonomy): domain Bacteria; phylum Actinomycetota; class Acidimicrobiia; order IMCC26256; family CALEDW01; genus CALEDW01. Next base: position 5,986 of record CALEDW010000119.1, on the reverse strand, counting down.
TTCCGGGCCGCGGCGTTCGCCTCGATCACCCGGGCCAGGTACCGGCCGGCCGTCTCGAGCGCGCTGGCGGTCACCGTGCCCCGCCCCCGCAGACCGAGGGCCACGTCGGTCAGGTCGGGCAGGGTCAGGGGCCGGCGCCGGGACCCGCCGAGGGCGTGCGGGTTCATGCCCGGCCGCCGGTCACCCTGCGGGCAGACGGCGAGGATGTCGGCCGCCGGTGCACCTTCCTCGTCGAGGAGCTCCTCCACCCGGTAGGAGCGCAGCCAGGCCTCGACGATCGCCAGGTGGGCGGGGTTGGTGGCGCAGTCGGCGGCGGGCACCTGGTGGGATCGCCAGGTGCCTTCCACGGGGAGGCCGTCGATCTCGGCGGGGCCGGTCCAGCCCTTGGGAGAGGTGACCACCAGCACCGGCCACGCCGGACGCACCGGCCGGCGCCCGCTGCGGGCCTGGTCCTGCAGGTCGCGGATGCGGGCGTGGGCCCAGTCGAGGGCGTCGGCGAGGGCGGCGTCGAGCTCGTCGCCGGCCACGAAGCGGGGCTCCCAGCCGTAGCCCCGGAACAGGTGGTCGAGCTCGGCGTCGCTCATCGTGCCGGGGATGGTGGGGTTGGCGATCTTGTAGCCGTTGCGGTGCAGGAGCGGCAGCACCGCCCCGTCGTGAACGGGATCGAGGAACTTGGTGGAGTGCCAGGCGGCCGCGGTGGGGCCCGTCTCGAACTCGCCGTCACCGACGATGCAGGCGACGATGAGGTCGGGGTTGTCGAACGCCGCGCCGAAGGCCTTGGCGAGGGCGTAGCCGAGCTCGCCGCCCTCGTGGATCACCCCCGGGTGCTCGGGCGACAGGTGGCTGGGGAACCCACCCGGCCAGGAGAAGCCCCGGACGAGGCGGGCGAGGCCGTCGTGGTTGCGGGTCAGTTCCGGGTACACCTCGGCGAGGGTTCCGTCCACCCACTGGTTGGCGAGGTTGGCGGGTGCTCCGTGCCCCACGCCGGTGACGAGCAGGACCGAGGCGTCGGTGTCGACGATGAGCCGGTTCAACCCGGCGTGGATGAGGTTGATGCCGGGGCAGGTGCCCCAGTGGCCGAGGAGCCGCGGTTTGAGGTGCTCGGGCTGCAGGGGCCGGCGGCACAGCACGTTGTCCTGCAGGTACAGCTGCGCGGCGGCGAGGTAGTTCGTGAGGCGCCGCAGGCGCTCGAGTTGCCGGCACGTCGCCGTCGGGGCCACGACCGGCAGGCTAGGGGCGGGTCCGGTCGCCCCCGGGGTCGGGGCGTACACCCCGCAGGCCGAACCAGGTCAGCTCGGCGAGCCAGCGGGCCAGGAGGACCGGGTCGGTGCCCTTCCCGTCGGGCGGGAAGCGGCGACTGGTGGCCTCGGCCATCCCCACCACGGCGTGGGCCAGGGCGAGGCGATGGGCGGGGGAGACGTCGATCTCGATCAGGGAGGCGATGAGCTCGGCGATCCGATCGATCGCTCTCCCGGCGATGGTGGCGAACTCGGCGTCGTTGCGGACCGAGGCCCCGAACAGCAGCCGGAACGCGTCGCGCCGCTCGGTCACGAACGCGAAGTAGGCCTCGAAGCCGGCTTCCACCCGACGCCGCGGCGTGGCCGCCGCGGCGGTGGCCCGGCGTAGCCGGTCGACGAGGGCGGCGTCCACCTCCTCGAGCAGCTCCCGGTACAGCGCCCGCTTCGAGCCGAAGTGCTGGTACAGGACCGGTTTGGTCACCCCGGCCGCCTCGGCGACGTCCTCCATGGAGGTGGCGTGGAACCCTCGCTCGGCGAACAGCGTGCAGGCCACGTCGAGGAGCTGGCGGCGCCGGCGCACCGCCGGGAGCCGGACGGTCATGCCGGCGCTCAGGTCCCGAGGACCGCGCCGCAGGTCGGTCGTGGGGTCGAGCCGGCGACGTGGATCCTCATCGACTCGACTTCAACGGCATCTCGTACCGGTTCACCACCCCGAAGTTCTCGGCCCACAGCGCGTCGAGGCGAGCGGCTTCCTCGGCGGTGAGCGGCAGGTCGGAGGCCGCCGCGTACTCCCGCACCTCCTCGGGGGTGACGCAGGTCGGCAGCACGGTGGTGAACGCCGGGTTGGCCAGGATCCCGGCGATCGCGGCCTGGCCCATCGTTCGACCGGTGCCCTCCCACAGGAACGCGAGGCGTTCCGCCTTGTCGAAGTTGTCCAGCATGTTGTCCGGGTTGCGGTGGGACCGATGGTCGCCCGGGGCGAAGGTGGTGTCGCGGGTCACCTTGCCCGACAGCACGTCGGAGGCGTGCGGGACGCGGGAGATGAGCCCAACCTCCCCGGCCCGGACCCGGGTCTCGGCGGCGAAGGTCCGGCCCGGTTCCTGCTCCAGCACGTTGAACACGGTCTGCAGCGACACGATGGGCCGGCGTCGGATGGCCTCGATCCCCTCCTCCACCCAGCCGATGGCCGGCCCCAGGGCCACACCGATCTCGCGGATCTTGCCGTCGGCGCGCAGACGGTCCAGCTCCTCCCAGAGCGCGTCGTCGAGGATCGGGTCGAGGCGCGCGTTGTGCAGTTGGTACAGGTCGATGTGGTCGGTGCCGAGCCGGCGCAGCGACGCCTCGCACTGGGCCCGCACGGCCTCGGGTCGGAAGTCCTGCGGGCGTTCGGATTGGGTTCCCATCCGTTCGCCGGCCAGGTCGTAGCCGCACTTGGTGGTGAGCACCACCTCGTCGCGGTGGGCGGCGAGGAACGGTGCGAGCAGGGACTCGCCGACGCCGTCGGCGCCGTACACCGGGGCGGTGTCGTAGAACGTGATCCCGGCGTCGAACGCGGCGGCGAGCATCGCGGCGGGATCTTCCACCTTGCCCCACCAGTCGCTGGCCAGGGTCCAGACCCCGAACCCGACCTCGGAGACCACCAGGTCGCTGCGTCCGAACCGGCGGTAGCGCACGGCACGTCCTCCTTCCCGGCGCCCGGCCGGGCACCGCGGGATCAGTCGTAGATGATCACCGAGCGGGCGATCTCCCCGCTGCTCATGTTCTCCAACGCCTCATTGACCTGCTCGAGGTTGATCTTGCGGGAGATGAGCTCGGCGAGCTTCAGCTCGCCGTCGGCGAAGAGCTTGGTGAGCCTGGGTACGTCACGGTGCACGTTGGAGCTGCCGTACCAGCAACCGCGGATCTGCTTCTCGTTGAACAGGAACTCCACCGCCGGGGTGAGGGTGAGCTGGGTGTCGAACCGGGGTACGCCGACGAGCACCGCTTGGCCGCCCCGACGGGTCATGGCCAAGGTCTGCTCGATCGTCGGTCCCAGCCCGATCACCTCGAAGGCGACGTCGGCGCCCCGTCCGCCGGTGAGCTCCATCACCTGGGTCACCGGGTCACCGTCGGCGGCGTTCACGGTGTCGGTGGCACCGAAGCGTCGGGCGTGCTCCAGCTTGCCCGGCACCATGTCGATCCCGATCACCCGTTCGGCCCCCGCGTGACGGGCGCCCTGGATCACGTTGAGGCCCACCCCTCCGCAGCCCAGCACGGCCACCGTGTCACCCTTGCGGAGGGAGGCGGTGTTCGTGGCCGCGCCGAAGCCGGTGAGGACCCCGCAGCCGATGAGCGCCGCGACCTCGAGTGGGATCGACGGGTCGATCTTCACCGCCCCGATGGCCGGGATCACCGTTTCCTCCGAGAACGTGCCGGCTGCGGCCATCTGGAACACCGGCCGGCCGTCACGGGCGAAACGGGGGGTGGCGTCGAGCAGCCCGCCGCTCATCGCCGCCACCGAGCCGACCTCGCACAGCTCCCCCTGGTCGCGAATGCAGAAGTAGCAGGTGCCGCACTGCGGCACCCAGGAGACCACGACGTGATCGCCGACCGCCAGATGCTCCACCCCCTCACCGACCTCGGTGATCGTCCCGGCCCCCTCGTGGCCCAGCACCGCCGGCAGCCCCACCGGCAGGGTGCCGTTCTGGACGGACAGGTCGGAGTGGCACACCCCTGAGGCGCCGAGGCGGATCTTCACCTCCCCGGCGTGGGGGGCGTCGAGGTCGAGGTCGACGATCTCCAGGGGCGACCCGATCGCGGTGCAGACGGCAGCCTTGGGCATGGCGGTTTCCCCTCGTGTCGGCGGACGGCCGGAATCTACCGCCGCCCCCGTTCCTCACGCTCGGCGGCGCGCACCCCGTAGGCGAGGATGATCGGCAGCGGCAGGATCACGCAGGCGGCGATCAGACCGGCGACGCTGAGCACCACCAGCGCGACCGGGAACCCGGCGGCTGCGGCGGCGACGAAGGCGAGGATCGATCCGGCCAATGCGCTGTAGCCGATGCGCTTGGCGGTCCGCAGCCGGCCGGCGATCCGCGCCCGACGCGCGGCGACCGGGTCGACGGGCGGATGGGCCGGCCGCCGATCGGGCCGGTCCCGGCGGTCGCCTCGGGGACCGTGCCGGGGATCGGGATGGTTCGGGGAATCCTGCACCGGGTGGGGCACCTCGTCCATCGGTCCGGTCCGGCTGATCGGGAGCCGGGCCCGCGCCGCCAAGCGGCGCCCCTATCGTCGCGAAGATGCCGGAGGCCAGCATCCCCGTCCGGGCGGGCGGCGGGCAACTCCACCTCGACGACGCCACCACCCACGTGATGGCGGTCGTGAACCTGTCGCCCGAGTCCCGGGTGCGCAGCGCGGTGGTGACCGGGGCGGCCGAGGCGCTGGCCCGGGCCCGGGCGTGCCGGGACGCGGGCGCGTCGATCATCGACCTCGGGGCCCAGTCGAGCCACTTCGAGAACCGACCCCTGAGCGTGGCCGAGGAGCTCGACCGGCTCCTCCCCGCGCTCGAGCTCCTGGTGACCGACGGCTTCTGCGTCTCGGTCGACACGTGGAAACCCGAGGTCGCCGAGGCGGCGGTGGCGGCCGGCGCATCGATCGTGAACGACACCGGCGGGTTGCGCGACCCCCGCACGGTCGCGCTGGTGACCGGCACCGGCGTCGGCGCGGTGTGCGTCCACATCGAGGGCGAGAACCCGCTGGCGGTCGGGGCCCGGGACCTGGGGCCGGACCGGCCGGCGCAGGTCGCCGCCGCGCTCGCCGAACGGGTCCGGGCACTCCGGGCCGCCGGCGCCGGCCCGCTGCTCGTGGACCCGGGCCTCAGCATCAACTACCGCGGCGACTACGCCGCCTACGGCCGCTTCCAGCTCGACACCATCCGCCGTCTCGACCTGCTCGCCGCCACCGGGGCGCCGGTGCTGGTGCCGGTGCCCCGCAAGGCGGAGACGCACCGGATGCTCGCCTACTGCACCCTGGCCATCGAGCACGGCGCGCACGTGATCCGCGTGCACGAGGTTGAGATGGCCTGCGACCTCGTGGCCCTCCTCGGCCGCCGGCTCGGCCGCGTGGACCGCTGAGCGCAGCGCCGCGCCGCGGAGGGGGCTCCGGAGCGGATCAGGCGGCGGGCGGGGCGCCAAGCGTGGGGGCGGACCCCGGCGGACCGGCGCCGGCGCCGAGCCGGCGGTTCGTGGCGTCGAGCACCGCCCGCACCACTGCGTCGGCCTCGGCCCGGTCGCGCACGACCGCGGCCCCGGCCACGAGCAGCTCGAGCGGCGGGGAGACGAACACCACCGTCACCACCGCGAGGTCGTGCACCCCGATGCGCACCACCTGCGCGGCGTCGACGTCGATCCCCTCGGCGCCGGCCTCGAGCTGGCGCAGCGCGTCGAGGGTCGCGGTGGCCACGAGCCGGTGGCGCACCGCAGCGGCGATGGATCCCTCCGCGAACCCGACCGCCTCCACGTCCCCACGGGCGAGCGTCACCCGGGCGACGGCCCGCAGCCGGTTCGTCTCCACCGACACGGTGCGCAACGCGAAGCGCGGCGCCACCGGTGCGAGGCCGGCGGTGGCCTCGCCGTTGCGGTCGAGCTGCACCACCGAGATGATGCGACGGTCGAGCTCGAGCCCGAACGAGGCCAGCGCCACCGACTGCACGTCGCGCACGATCTGCTTCGGGGCCTTCGTCGGGCGGGCGAGGATGTGGACCTCGGTGG
>CALEDW010000118.1 GCA_937949585.1 uncultured Acidimicrobiia bacterium | reverse complement strand
CGAGCCGGCCGGCGACGGCCCGGCGGCTGACGCGGAGGGCGGGGAGTGACCCAGCCCGGCGGGCCCGGGCCGAGCGCTGCGGGTCCGGAGGTGATCGACGAGGTCGGTGCCGAGGGCAACCGGATCCTCGGTGCCGCCGCCAAGGCCACCATCGAACACGTGTGCCGGGCTCTCGTGGACGATCCGGATGCGGTGTACGTCGACGTCCGGGAGTCGCCCGGCGAGGTGACCCTGCTCGTGCACGCCGCCCCCGGGGACCTGGGCCGCCTCATCGGCAAGCGCGGACGGGTCATCCAGGCGATCCGCCAGGTGGCCCGGGTGGCCGGTGCCGCCGAGGGGGTCGAGGTGGTCGTGGACGTCGCCGAGGAGGGGTGAGCCGGCCGGAGCGGCTCGAGGTGGGCCGGGTCGACCGGCCGCACGGCCTCGCCGGCGAGGTCGTCGTGACGATGATCTCCGACCGTCCCGAGCGGGTCCGGCCCGGGGCCCGGCTCGATGCCGACGGCCGCCCGCTGGTGGTGCGTTCCGCCCGGCCCCACCGGCACCGCTGGATCGTCCGCTTCGAGGGTGTCGGCGACCGTGACGCAGCGGAGGCGCTGCGGGGCGCGCTGCTCCGGGCCGAGCCGATCGCCGACCCTGAGGCCTGGTGGGTCGACGAGCTGTGCGGCGCCGAGGTGCTCGACCGGGCAGGCCGGCGCCACGGCCGGGTGGTGGCGGTGGAGGCCAACCCCGCCTCCGACCTGCTGGTGCTCGACGACGGGCGGCTCGTGCCGTTGCGCTTCGCCGTCGAACGCCGCCGAGGCGTCGTTGTCGTCGACGCCCCGCCGGGACTGCTCGACGATGCGACTGAGGAGGCCTGAGCGTGCGGATCGAGGTGTTCAGCATCTTCCCGGAGTACCTGCGCGCTCCCTTGGAGGTGTCACTGATCGGCCGGGCGCGGCGCGACGGGCTCCTGAGCGTGGGGATCCACGATCCGCGGGACCACGCGACCGACCGGCACCGCACGGTCGACGACGAGCCCTTCGGTGGCGGTCCCGGCATGGTGATGCGGCCCGAGCCGCTGTTCGCCGCCGTCGAGGCCGTCGAGGCCCCGCGGCCCGTGCTGCTCTGCTCGGCCAGCGGGCACCGCTTCACGCAGGCCTGGGCGGCCGAGCTGGCCGCCGGCGAAGGGTTCTCGCTGCTGTGCGGGCGCTACGAGGGCGTCGACCAGCGGGTCGCCGACCACCTCTGCGACGACGAGGTCTCGGTGGTCGACGCGGTGCTCGCCGGCGGTGAGGCTGCGGCGCTGGTGATCATCGAGGCGGTGGTGCGGCTGGTGCCCGGCGTTCTCGGCAACGAGGCGTCCCCGGCCGACGAGTCGTTCGCGTCGGGGCTGGTCGAGTATCCGCAGTACACGCGCCCGGCGTCGTTCCGCGGCTGGGCGGTGCCCGAGGTGCTGCGCTCCGGGGACCATGCCCGCATCGCCCGCTGGCGGCGGGCCGCGGCGCTGGCCCGCACGCTCGCCCGCCGCCCCGACCTGCTCGCCCGTCCCCTCACGGTCGAAGAGCGCGCTCTGCTCGACGAGTTCCCCGACGCCGCCGCGTTCCGGTAAACTCCCGCAGCTCCGTTCCGCCCGAGCCTCTCGCCGCGCCGCCCCGGGGGATGCCCCCGGCCCGGGAGCTCCTGCGGCGGGCCCACCCGAGCCACGAGGACCTGAGATGAAACCGACCGACCTCGTCGACCGCACCTCCTTGCGCGACGACCTCCCGGATTTCGCCCCCGGCGACACCCTCAAGGTGCACGTGCGGGTGGTGGAGGGGAACCGGGAACGGATCCAGGTGTTCCAGGGGGTCGTCATCCGCCGGCAGGGCTCCGGGGTGTCTGAGACCTTCACCGTCCGCAAGATGAGCTTCGGGGTCGGGGTGGAACGCACGTTCCCCCTGCACTCGCCGATCATCGCCCGGATCGAGGTCGTCACCCGCGGCGACGTGCGACGGGCGAAGCTCTACTACCTGCGGGACCGGATCGGGAAGGCCGCCAAGGTGAAGGAGAAGCGCACCTGAGCCGCCTCCGACGGGGCCTACACTGGCCGCCGGACCGGAGGCCGCGGTGAGCGCTGAGGACCTCGAGCGGTACGAGACCGAGATTGAGCTCGCGCTCTACAAGGAGTACCGCGACGTCCTCCCCATGTTCGCGTACGTGGTGGAGACCGAGCGGCGCTTCTACCTGGCGAACACGGTCCGGATGGAGGTGCGCACCCAGGGCGGGCAGGTCTACCTCGAGCTCGAGCTCCAAGACGCCTGGGTGTGGGACATGTACCGCCCGGCCCGCTTCGTCACCAATGTCCGCGTGGTGACCTTCAAGGACGTGAACATCGAGGAGCTCGCCACCAAGGAGCTCTGAGCCCCTGCGAGGGGAGTGGTCACCACGGACGGTCTTGACGACACCCCAGGTGCCTCCAAGCGGAGCGTAGGATCCGCCGGGGAGGCCGCCGCCGCCCGCCGCTACGAGGCCGACGGCTACCGGGTCGTGGCGCGCAACTGGCGCTGCGGCCACGGCGAGGTCGACCTCGTCGTGCGGCGGGAGGGGACGCTGGTCTTCTGCGAGGTGAAGACCCGCCGCGGCCGCCGGTTCGGTACTCCCGCCGAGGCGGTCACCCGCACGAAGCAGGCGCGGCTGCGCCGGATCGCGGCGGCGTTCCTGGCCCAGCAGCCCGGTGGGGCCGCCACGGTGCGCTTCGACGTCGTCGAGGTCCGCCTGGCCCGGGACGGGGGGATCAGCGTCAGCCGCATCGAAGGGGCGTTCTGATCGGGGATGCACTGCGGTTCGGCCTCCGACCGCCGAGTCCACGCGCGCAGCGGTGACTCCCGGGACCGGGTCGGGGGCGGCGTTCCTCATCACCACCGCGGCGAGGTGGCTCACGACGCTCGGTCCCGACTCGCCGGGGTGCGGGCCGGCCGGCGGCGGGTGAGCAGCTGCGAGCCCGGCCGGGCGAAACCGGTCACCGGGACCTGCTCGATGCCGACGCTCGTGAACGGTTGGTCTCGGTGTTGCGTGCCTCCCGACGGCCGATCAGCAGCGGGCGGTGCTGCCTGCCCGCAGCGCCGGTCGTCGACGGCGACTGAGCGCCGGCGGTCGATCCGAGGGGATCTCGCCCCTCATCACCCGAGCAGCGCCCAGGCGACGAGCGCGGCGGTCACGGCCAAGCCGAGCGCCACGAACCACACGTCGCCCCGGCGGGCCACCGGGGCCCGGAACGGGTTGAACCCCACGGCCGCTACGGTAGCGGCGCCCCGGAGAGCCGCAGCGACCGAGGAGCGCCCGTGGAGACCCTGCTCGTGGAGCGCCGCGACGGCGTGGTCACCGTCACGCTCAACCGTCCCGCCAAGAAGAACGCCATCAACGGGCGGATGTGGCGGGAGCTGATCGAGGTGTTCGATTCGGTCGAGGAGGACCCTGACGACCGGGTGCTCGTGCTCACCGGCGCGGGCGACGGGTTCTGCTCCGGCGCGGATCTCACCGACACCGAGAACGCCGAGAACCTGCGGGGCGGCGGCGTCGGCGGAGCGTTGCGGCAGATGCGGGTGGTGGGACGGGCTGCGCTGCGCCTCCACGAGCTGCACGTCCCCACGATCGCGGCGGTGAACGGTGTGGCGGCCGGTGCGGGGTGCAACCTCGCGCTCGGCTGCGACCTCATCATCGCGTCCGACCGGGCCCGATTCAGCGAGATCTTCTCCCAGCGGGCCCTGAGCGTCGACTTCGGCGGTTCGTGGGTGCTGCCGCGTCTGGTCGGCCTGCACAAGGCAAAGGAGCTGGTGTTCTTCGCCGACATCATCGACGCCGCCGAGGCCGAGCGCATCGGGCTGGTGAACCGGGTGGTGCCCCACGAGGAACTGGCCGTCACCGCTGCGGCGTGGGCCGAGCGGCTCGCCAAGCTCCCGCCGATCCAGCTGTCGATCTCGAAGCGGCTCCTCAACCAGTCGACGTCTGTGTCCATGTCCGACGCGCTGGAGTTCGAGGACGTGGCCCAGTCGATGAACTTCGCCTCCGCCGACACGGCGGAGGCGATGCTGGCCTTCATGCAGAAGCGCGAGCCGCGCTTCACCGGCCGCTGAGCGGGGCTGCGAGGCTCACGAGGACGCCGACAGGTGCGTTCGTGCCTCGATCGCCGACGCGGCGCGCACCCGCACCCAGTCGGGTGCGGCGACCCGGCGCACCAGGGTGTTGTGTACCTCCCACGCCGCCCCGCACACCTCGCAGCTGAGCAGCAGCGAACCGCCGGAGTACTCGGCGCCGATTGCGCTGCCGTCGTAGGGGCAGCGTTCGAACGTCACGGGCGGATGATCGGCGGCCGGTGCCACGAACTTGAACGGCCCGACGGGTCGGGTTCAGCACGGCCAGATGAGGCCGCGCTCAAGGGTCGCGTGCCCAAAGCGGCGTAGCTCCGCGACCGCAGCGAGGACCCGCTCGATCGCCAACCCGGTGCGGTGGCAGATCGCGTCGAGGTCGGCCGCTTCGCCGGCCAGCGCCGCCAGCACCGCTCTCCCGTCGGGCGAGCCGACGGGAGGACGGCGGTCCCGGCCGCCCCGGCGACTACCCGCGGTCATCCCCAGGGCCACCACCACGTCGTCGGGGTCCAGCAGCGGCACGACGGGCCCCTCGGCGAGCAGCGCGTTCGCGCCGGCCGCCGCCGGGTTGCGCCGCGACCCGGGGAGCGCGAACACGGTCCGCCCGTACTCGAGTGCCAACCGGGCCGTGATCATGGCTCCGCCCCGCGCCCGGGCCTCGACCACGACGACCACGTCGGCGATACCGGCGATGATCCGATTCCGCACCGGGAAGCGGAACGCCTCCGGTGGCGTGCCGAACCCCGCCTCGGTGCACAGCACCCCCGCGGTCCGGACCCGGGCGTGAAGCGGCCCGTGACGGCGGGGGTAGACCACGTCGAGCCCGGTGGCCAGCACTCCGATCACGCCGCCGCCCGCCTCGAGGGCGCCCTCGTGGGCCGCGGCGTCGATCCCGACCGCCAGTCCGCTCACCACCACGACCCCGGCCGCCGCGAGTGCCGCGCCGAGCTCGGCGGCGTCGGCCAGACCGTGGGGGCTCGCCGCCCGCGTCCCCACCACCGCCACCCGCGGTGCCGCCCACACCCCGGGCCGGTCCCCCTCGGCGAGCAGCACGGCCGGGACGTCGTCGACGTCGTCGGGCAGGGGGCCGTCGGGATCGGTGGCCAGGTGGATGCTGGTGCCCCGGGACCGCAGCCGGTCGGCGAGCCCGTCGAGGTCGAGTGCCGCCCATCGGCGGGCGAGCCCCATGAGGTGGTCCGCACCGGCCTGGCGGTGCCCGCCACCCCGCGCCGGGATCGGCTGGGCGGAGGGCCTGCACCGCTCGCCCTCATCGGCGCCGGGCAGCCGGTGCTCGGCGCCCGGTGCGAGCGACGCCGGCGCCATGAGCAGCCGGTGGGCCCAACCCTCCCGGACGGCCCGCAGGGCCCGTTCCGGGCCCCCGGGTGCGGACAGGAGACGCCGCAGCCGCGCCGGGGTCATCTCGGGTAGGCAGGCAAGTACCCCGGCGGCGAGCCGGTCCCCGTCGGGCGCGGCCGCCGCCCGTGTGCCGTCGACCCCACCTCGACGCGGACCGGACGCAGACCACCCGGGCGCGCCGGGTGCCGGAGTGTGACACTGCGGTCCGGCACCCCTGGGCGCGCTCACCGCAGGACCTCGTCGCCGCGCAGGCTCACCGCCAGGAGCACGTCGGCGGCGCTGACCACTTCCCGGTCGTCGAGGTCCGCGATCGTGCGGGCCACCCGCCGGGCGGCCACCGCGCCCCGGCCGCCGAGGTCGCCGAGCGCCGTCGCCTCCCGCCAGGCGTCGGCGGCGTCGTCGTGCAGTGGCACGAGGCGTTCCACCGCCCCGCCCGGAACCTCTCCGTTGGCCCGCCACGGTGTCCCGGCGAAGCGCCGTCGCTGGCGCTCGACGGCGACCTCGACCCGGGCCCGCACTGCCGCGGAGCACTCGCCCGGCGGCTCGGACGCCCCGGCGCCGGTCACCAGCACCCGCAGGTCGAAGCGGTCGAGCAGCGCCAGCGACAGGCGTCGGCGATACCGCAGCCGCTGCTGCTCTGAGCACACGCAACGCTGCGGGGGCCGGGCGCAGGGGCAGGGGTTCGTGCAGGCCACGAGCAGGACGTCGGCGGGCAGCTCGACGGTCGTGACCTGGCGGGCGATGCGCACGACCCGTTCCTCCAGCGGCTGGCGGAGCGCGTCGAGCGCCCGCGGAGGGAACTCACCGAGCTCGTCGAGGAACAGGACCCCTCGGTGGGCGAGGGTCACCTCGCCGCCCCGGACCCGCTGGCTGCCGCCGCCGACGAGCGCCGCGACCGAGGTGGAGTGGTGCGGGGCGCGCAGCGGGGGACGCCGCACCGGGCGGGTCGGGGCGCGGGGGGCGAGCACCGAGTGGATTCGGGTGACCTCGGCGCCGGCGTCGGCGTCGAGGTCGGGGAGGATCCCCGCCACCCGGCGGGCGAGCATCGTCTTGCCGGTCCCCGGCGGGCCGGTGAGCAGCAGGTGGTGCCGGCCGGCGGCGGCGACCGCCAGCGCCCGGCGTGCGGTGGGCAGCCCCCGGACGTCGGCGAGGTCTCCCGACTCGTCGGCGATGTCATCGGCGCCGAAGCCCTCCCCGTCGGCCGCGGCGACCTCCGCCGACGGGACCTCCGGCCACGGCTCCCCGCCGGCCAACGATGCATGGAGCTCGGCGAGGCTCCGTGCCGGGTGCACCCGCAGGTCGCCCGTGAGGTGCGCCTCGGCGGCCTGCTCGGCGGGGATCACCGCCCGTGTGCACCCGGCGCGACGCAGCGCCTCCAGCAGGACGAGCACACCGGGCACCCGGCGGATCGAGCCGTCGAGACCCAGCTCGCCGAGGACGCCGACGCGCTCCAGGCAGTCGGGCGGGAGGTCGCCGCCGGCGAGGCGGATCCCGAGCGCGATCGCCAGCTCCAGCCCGGCGCCGGTCTTGCGGATCGCGGCCGGGGCGAAGTTCGTGGTGATGCGCCGCTGGGGCCAGGCGCAGCCCGACGACAGCAGCGCGGCACGCACCCGCTCGCGCGACTCCCGCCCGGCGGCGTCGGGCAGCCCCACGACGTGGTAGCCCGGCAATCCGGACGACACGTGGACCTCGACCCGCACCGGGTGTCCGTCAACGCCGAGCAGCACCGCGGACTGGACGGCGGCGATCATGTCGACCCTCCCAGACGTCGTGTCGGGGCGCGTCGTCCCCGTTCCCGTCCCGGCGCCGCCGAACCGGGTGTTTCCGCCACCTGGCGTGCGCAAGGCGCGCCGGCGTCGGGGGCGGCGTGGGAGGGCCGACCGGCCCGGCCGACGACCGGGCCGAGCGCTGCCGCGGCGACCTCGACGGTGACGAGCACGTTGCCAGAGTCCTGTGACATGCACCCGGCGGCGGGCCCCGCCCGCAGGAAAAGGGGCGGGGCGCAGCCGCGGTAGCCTCACCCGGTGCGCTGGGACGTCGAGGGCTTCGTCGCCTCCCTCAGCGGGGCGAGCCCGCACACCGTCGAGGCGTACCGGCGGGACGTCACCCAGCTCGTGGCCTGGGCCTCCCGCGGTGTCGCCGCCGGCCCCGAGGACCTCGACGCCCGCGCCCTGCGCCGCTGGCTGGCCTACCAGCAGACCCTGGGGCGCGCCCCCCGCACCGTCGCCCGCAAGGCCGCTGCGGTCCGTGCCTACCTGCGCTACCTGCACCGGCGCGGCGTGATCGGTCACGACCCGGCCCGTCGGTTGCGCGCGCCGGCGGGCCGGGCCCGGCTCCCCCGCGTGCCCCGAGCCGATGAGCTGGCCGGCCTCCTCGACCGCGCCGCACCCGGCCCGGGTGGCCGTCCCGGCGCGGCGGGTGAGGTCGAGGTGGCCGTGGGCTTGCGGGACGCTGCGGTGCTGGAGCTCCTCTACGGAGCCGGGTTGCGCGTGTCGGAGTGCACGGGCCTGCGGGTCGATGCCTGGGATCCCCGGGCCCGGATGCTCACGGTGCTCGGCAAGGGCTCCCGGGTTCGCCGGGTGCCGGTCGGCGTCCCCGCCGCGGCTGCGCTCGAGGCGTGGCTGGCCGACGGGCGGCCCCGGCTCGCCCGTGCGGACTCACCGCCCGAGGCGGTGTTCCTCAACCGTCGGGGCCGGCCGCTCGGTCCCCGCGACGTGCGGCGGATCCTGGACCGGCACCCCCTGGCCGACGGGCGGCGCCTCCACCCGCACGCGCTGCGCCACGCCTACGCCACCCATCTGATCGAGGGTGGTGCCGACCTGCGTGCGGTGCAGGAGCTGCTCGGGCACGCGAACCTCACCACCACCCAGATCTACACCCACCTGACCCGTGAGCGGCTCCGTGCCGTCTACGAGACCACTCACCCCCGTGCCTGACGCGCCCGACCCGCGAGACGACGCACTGCTCATCGCCGAGCTGTGGCGTTCCTACAAGGACCAGGGGTCGGCCGAGGCACGCGACCGGCTCATCCTGCACTACTCGCCGCTGGTGAAGTTCGTCGCCTCCCGGGTTGCCGCAGGCCTGCCGCAGAGCATCGACAGCCAGGACCTGGCGCAGTACGGGGTGTTCGGCCTGATCGACGCCATCGACAAGTTCGAGCCTGAGCGCGGGTTCAAGTTCGAGACCTATGCGATCAGCCGGATCAAGGGTGCGATCATCGACGAGCTGCGCTCCATCGACTGGGTGCCGCGATCCGTGCGGGCCAAGGCCCGGGCGATCGAGCGGGCGTACTCCCGTCTGGAGAACGAGCTGAAGCGCACGCCCACCGATCCCGAGGTCGCCGCCGAGCTCGGTGTCGACGAGGATGAGCTGGCCCGGACGCTATCCCAGATCTCGTTCGTGGGGATCGTGGCACTCGACGACCTCGTGAGCTCCGAGCGGGGCACCACCACCGTTGGCGACACCGTCGCCGACCGGCTCCACGACCCCGTCACCGCCTTCGAGGTCGACGAGATGAAACACGTGCTCGCCGACGCCATCAACCGCATGCCGGACCGCGAGCGGCTCGTGCTCACCCTCTACTACTACGAGGGCCTCACCCTCGCCGAGATCGGCGAGGTGCTCGGGGTGACCGAGAGCCGGGTCTGCCAGATCCACACCAAGGCGATCCTCCAGCTCCGGGCCCGTCTGGTCGAGCCCGCCAGCCCGTGACCGGTCCTGCGGCCGCCGGGGTCGTGACGCCCCCGCCCCGCGGCGGCGGACCAGCGGGTCTTGGCATGTGTCACCCCGTCCCCTAACCTGACGGAGTCGACGGGCCGCCCGGGGCCTCCGCAGACTCGGCGCACCGCCGGTCCCGGCGCTGCTTCCCCTTCCGGCTTCCCCCGCCCGTACCGGTCCGGCGCGCCCGGCGCGCCGGCGTGAGCTTCGGGGGTCGCCCGTGGATGCTCGAGCTCGTCCGACCTGGGCCGCGCCCGGCGTGCGCCCGCTGCCGGCCGCCGGCCGCACGGTCACAGCGCTGGTGCTCCTCGCCGTCGCCGTGCCCGTCGCCGGCGCGGCCGCGATGCCGACCCCCGTCGGTGCGTCCGGGTCAACCGGGGCGCCGCACGACGAGCGGCCGGAGTCCGCCCGCGGCTGGGTCCGCCCCGTACCCGGGCCCGTTCTCCGCCCGTTCGCGGCGCCCCCGCACCCCTACGGGCCGGGCCACCGCGGCGTCGACCTGGCCGCACCGCCCGGCTCGCCGGTGGCCGCGGCCGGTCCGGGACGGGTCACCTTCGCGGGCCCGGTCGCCGGGCACCTCCACGTCGTCGTCCGCCATCCCCCCGGTTGGCGTACCACCTACGCGTACCTCGACGAGGTCTCCGTGCGCACCGGGATCGATGTTCGAGCCGGTGCGGTCCTGGGACGCGCCGGCGGGGCGGGCTCGGCGGCCGGCGGGCACCCCGGCGCGCTGCACTTCGCGTTGCGGGTCGGGGACCGCTACGTGGACCCGATGGCGTTGTTCTCCGACCAGGCCAGGATCCGTCTCCGCATCGATCCCCGCCGTCGGGCCCCGTCGAGCCCGACGGGTGAGCGAGCAGGCCTCCTGCGGGCCATGGCATTCGACCGGATCGCGGGCGTCCCGGGGGTCGCGGCCGGCCGCCTCGTCCGGGACGCGGTCCATGCCGCCGCTGCCGGGCCGCGGCTGCTGGTGGCGGCGAAGCGCCCGCTGGGCCGAGAAGCGGTGACCGCCGCACGTGCCGTCCACACGGGCGTTCACCTTGCTCGGCGGGCCGTGCCGGTGTCGCCCCTTGTGACCGGGGCCTGGCGAACGCTGGCCCGCCTCGGCGCGGCGTTCGCCGGGTGGTGGACCTGTCGATCCGACCCCCCGGTGCCCGGGCCTCGCGGGTCCGGTCACCGGGTTCTGGCCATCGCCGGGCTCGACAGCGCCACCGACCCGCGCACCGGCGCCACCATGCCGCTGCCGTTCGCCGCTCTCGGCTACGGCGACGACGAGATCCACTGGTTCTCGTACCTGGGGCCCGGCACCCCCTACCGGCGGCGCCACACCTGGGGCGGGATCGCCCGGGCCGCTCGGCGCCTCGACGCCCATCTGCGCGACCTGCAACGGCGCGAACCGGGTCGGGAGGTCGACCTGGTGGCGCACTCCCTGGGTGGGGTGGTGGTGGCCACCTACCTGGCGTTCGTGTACGACCCCGCCGATCCCGGGCTGCCCCCGCTCGGTCCGGTGGTGACGCTGGCATCCCCCCACCTTGGGGTCCCGCTGGCGAGCCTGGTCGCGGGGCTGCGGACGAGCCGCAGCGGGCGGGAGGTGCTGCGCCGCCTCGACGGCGCCCGGCGCGGGTCGGTCCCGCTCGGTCGTGCCGCAGCGCTGGCCCAGATCGCCGAGGAGTCGCCACTGTTGCGCCGGGTGTGGCGGGCCGGGGTGCCGGCACAGGTGGAGCTCACCTCGATCGCCGCGCTCGGCGACCTCGCCGTGCCGGCTCCCCGCACGGCCGCCCCCGGCGCCGAGACGCTGGTCGTCGATCCGGCCGGGTGGTCCGACCACCGTGGCGTGCTCACCGACCCGACGGTGCTCACCCGGGTGCGCGCGGTGCTGGAGGGTCGGCGCACCTGCCCGGACCTGAGCACCGGGCTCGCCGCCGCAGTGGGGCCGGTGCTGGTCGCGGACCTCGAGCGCCACCTGGCCCGGCTCACCACGAGTGCCGCCCGGGGCGCCGACCATCTGCGCCGCGGGCTGCGGAGGCCGCTGCTGCCCGTCGAGCGCCGGTCGGAGCCGGCGCTCCCGCCCCGAGGAGCACGCCCGTGACCTTCTGGGAGGACGCCCCCCGCCTGCCCGCACGCCCGCGCCGGGCCCGTCGCCGCCGCCGCGGCAGGCTCGTCGTGGGGGCGGCGGTGCTGGCCGCGCTCGGCGGGCTGGTGACGCTCGCCCCCGAGACCCGGGTCGGTTTCCGTGCCCTCGGCAACGGCGACGCCCGGCCGGCCGCCGGGGACCCGGCCCCGCCCGCCCCGGGCGCGGTCGCGCGATCCCACGGTCGGACGCGCCGGGCGGGGCCGAAGCCGCGGTGGCGGGTGACCATGGCATCGCAGCCCCAGGCGGTACACCTCGACGAGCTCGGGGTCGTGGCGGCCGGTGCCACGGAGGTGGTGGCCGTGGACGCCCGGCGCGGTCGGCGGGTGTGGAACGCACCGCTCGACGGCGGCGTCGGGACGCTCGCTGCCGACGAGGAGTCGGTGGTGGTGGCGACCCGGGACCGGTTCGTGGTGCTCGAGCGGCGCAGCGGTGAACGTCGGTTCGAGGTGCCGACCCCCGACGAGCCGGGACCGGCGGTGATCCTTCGCCCGCGCTCCGGGCCGGGGATGCTCGTGCTCACCACCCGCGAGGGAGGTCTGGCCGGGCTCGACCCGGCGACGGGGGCGGCGGCCTGGAGCCTGCGGCCGGGAGGGCGGCTCCGGGGACTGCCGGCGATCGACCACCGCAGGGCGATGGTGCTCGTCGTGCTGGAGACCGATGACGACACCCGTCTCGTTGCCGTCGACCTCCGGCTCGGCCGACCCCGGTGGGAGCGGCGGCTGGCTCCATGGGCGTCCAGCCCGGCCGTTCACGACGACCTCGTCATCGTCGGCGCGGGCGACGGCCACCACCGCGCCGCGGTGCGGGCGTTCGCCGTCGCCGACGGGACGCCCCGCTGGCGGGCACCGGTGCCCGCCTCTTTCCAAGAGGACATCGTGCCGGAGGTGGCCGGCGGAAGGGTCTTCATCGCCGACCAGCTCGGCACGCTCAGCGCGCTCGACGCCGCGACCGGGGAACGCCGCTGGCGGGCCCGACTCCCGGGCGCGGTGCTGGCCGGCCGGCCCGTGGTCGCCGGTCCGGCGGTGCTGGTCACCACGTTCTCGGATGAGTTGCGCAGCGTCGCCGCCGCCGACGGCCGCCTGCTCGCCCGGTGGCGTACATCCGGCCTTGCGGTCGGGGTCGCCGTCCGGGACGGCACCGTGGTGCTCGCCCAGCGACTCGTCGCCGCGGATCACCTGAGCGCCTACGCGGCCGTTGCCGTCGCGGGCCGGGGTGGCCGGTGAGCAGGCCGCTACACTGCGCCATGACCCGGGCCCCGCCCGGGATCTCGCACGCCCGGCCCACCCACGGTCGCGCCCCCGTCGAGCGCGCGCCGGGCGTCAGGACAACCGAGGGAAGGAGCGACGGTGGCCGTCGTGACGATGAAGCAGCTGCTCGAGGCCGGGGTGCACTTCGGGCACCAGACTCGGCGGTGGAACCCGAAGATGCGCCGGTTCATCTTCGGGGAGCGGGCCGGCATTTACATCATCGACCTCCAGCAGACCCTCGAGCAGATCGACCTCGCCTACCGCTTCGTGCGGGACCGGGTGCGCGAGGGTGGAACGGTGCTGTTCGTGGGCACCAAGAAGCAAGCGCAGGAGGCGATCGAGCGGGAGGCGCGCCGGTGCAACATGCCCTACGTCAACTTCCGCTGGCTGGGCGGGATGCTCACGAACTTCCGCACCGTCCACTCCCGGGTGGCCAAGTTGCGCGAGCTCGAGGCGATCATCACCTCTGGTGAGGTCGATCAGATGCCCAAGAAGGAGGGGCTCAAGGTCCGCCGGGAGGTCGAGAAGCTGCGGCGCAACCTGGGCGGGATCCGCTCCCTCGAAACCCTGCCCAGCGTCGTGTTCGTCATCGACACCCTCAAGGAGGCGATCGCGGTCACCGAGGCCAAGCGGCTGGGGATCCCGGTCGTGGCGGTCGTGGACACCAACTGCGACCCCGACGTGGTCGATTTCGTGATTCCGGGCAACGACGACGCCATCCGATCGGCGAACCTCATGTGCCGGATCGTGGCAGATGCGGTCCTCGAGGGCCGCCACCTCGCCAACCGCGACACCGCCCGGCCTGCCACCACGGAAACGGAGGTCGCCCCAGTGCTGGATCCGGAGGCCGAGGCTCGCCGCCGGGAGGAGCAGGAGCGGGCTCGCCGGGCCGCCGTCGAGCAGCAGCGGCGCCTCGAGGCCCGGGTCGCTCAGGCGCGTGCGGCGGGGGCCGGGACGACCACCCCGGAGGGCGCCGAGCCCGTCCGGGCACCCGAGCCGGTGGCGCCGTCACCGGCGGCCCAGGGAACGGAGGAGACCGAACGTGGCTGAGGTGTCCGCTGCCACCGTGGCGGCGCTGCGCAAGCAGACCGGCGCGGGGATGATGGACTGCAAGCGGGCGCTCACCGAGACCGGTGGTGACCTGGAAGCGGCGAAGGACTGGCTGCGCACGAAGGGTCTTGCCGGTGCGGCCAAGCGCGCGGGACGAATCGCCCAACAGGGCGCGGTCGAGGTCCGGGTGGAGCCGCGGGTCGGGGTGATCGTCGAGGTGGCCTGCGAGACCGACTTCGTTGCCAAGGGTGACGACGTGGCGCGTCTCCTCGACGCCCTCGTCGAGGTCGTGCTGGCGCACGGGACCGACGACCTCGCCTCCCGGCCCCTGGGGGGCTCGACGGTGGCCGAGGAGCTCTCAGCCCTGGCGGCCAAGCTCGGCGAGAAGCTCGAGCTCGGGCGCTGCCACCGGTTCGTCACCGACGACGGCCTCATCGACGGGTACAAGCACATCCAGAACGAGCGCGGGACGATCGGTGTGCTCGTCGAGCTCGGTGGGGTCGACGCCGGCGACGAGGCGACCCGGACGGTGGCGCACGATCTGGCGCTGCACATCGCGTCGGCCGCGCCCCGCTACGTCTCGCGTGACGACGTCCCGCCCGACGACGTGGAGCGGGAGCGGGAGCTGCTGACCCAG
>CALEDW010000117.1 GCA_937949585.1 uncultured Acidimicrobiia bacterium | reverse complement strand
GCTGCGGCCCTGGTCCGAGACCGAGGACCCCGTGGCGATCGTCGCCGGTCTCGTCGGCGACGGCCCCCGGCGGGTGGCCGTCGGTGCCCGCACCTGGGCCACCTTCCTGCTCGCCCTCCAGGAGCGCCTCCCGGCGGCGGGGTTCCTCGACGCCACGGCACTGCTGGGACCGCTTCGGGCCTGCAAGGACGAAGCCGAGATCGCGGCGCTCGCCGCCGCCGCAGCCGCCGCCGACGACGTGGCCCGGGCGCTGCGCGGGATCGCCTTCGCCGGGCGCAGCGAACGGGACCTGCAGCGGGAGCTCTGTGAGCGGATCCTCGACGCCGGGCACGAGGAGGTGAGCTTCGCCATCGTCGCGTCCGGCCCGAACGCGGCGAGCCCGCACCACGACCCGGGCGAGCGGCGCGTCGGGGCCGGCGACGTGGTGCTGTGCGACTTCGGTGGGCGGCGCCGGGGCTACTGCTCCGACATCACCCGGGTGTTCGCCGTGGGGGAACCGGCCACCGAGGTGTGCGAGGCGTGGTCGGTGCTGCAGGCGGCACAGGAGGAGGCGGTGGAGGCGGCCCGGCCCGGCGTGCCGGCCGAGGACGTCGACGCCGCGGCGCGCCGCGTACTCACCGAC
This sequence comes from uncultured Acidimicrobiia bacterium, assembly GCA_937949585.1. Classification (GTDB taxonomy): domain Bacteria; phylum Actinomycetota; class Acidimicrobiia; order IMCC26256; family CALEDW01; genus CALEDW01. The sequence continues at coordinate 6,893 of CALEDW010000117.1, read as the reverse complement.
GCGGGGTTCGGGGAGGCCTTCTGGCACCGCACCGGGCACGGGATCGGCCTGGAGCCGCACGAGCCGCCGTACCTCGTGGCCGGCAACCGGGAGCCGCTGCAGGTCGGCCACACCTTCAGCGTCGAGCCCGGGCTCTACCTCCCCGGCCGCTTCGGCCTGCGGCTCGAGGACATCGTCGTCGTCACCGGCGAGGGGCCCCGACGCCTCAACCACGCACCGCGCGACCTGCCGGTGGTCGGGTAGCCGGGTGGACCTCGGCGCGACGCTCACCGCCTGGTCCGCCGGGGGCCTGGCCTTCGCCGCGGTCACCGGGCGACGGCACCTGCTCGGTCCCGGGTACGCCTGGCTGCTGCGCGCCGTCTTCGGCCCGCTCGCCGCCGGGGGGGTCGCCGCCGCGCTCGCCTCCGACCTGCCCGGCGGTCACCGGATCGGGCTGGCCGCCGGAGCGGCCGCCGCGGCCGGGGTGAGCCTCGTGGCGCTGGCATCCGGGCTGGCCCGGCGGGCCCGGGGGCCGGTGGCCGTCGACGCACTCGCGGCGGCGGCCGGAGCCGCCGGACTCGTCGCCGCCGGCACCGCCGCCGCCCCCGCCGCCCTCGGTGTCGCCCGCCTCCTCGTCGCCGGCGCGTTCCTCGGCGCCATCACCGACGCGATGCTCCTGGGCCACTGGTACCTCGTGCAGCCGGGGCTCCCCCGGGCCCCGGTGGTCGAGCTGGTGCGCGCCGGTCTGGGGATCTGGCCGATCGAGGTGGCGGTGATGCTCGTCCCGCCGGGCATGGTCGGGGTGCTGGGATCCGGCGACGGCACCTTCGGCGTGCTGCTGGCCTGGACGTGGGTGGTGAGCGCGGCGAGCACCCTGGCGTTACTGGCGGCGGCGCGCGCCGCGCTGCGGGAACGGGCCTACGCCGCGGTGATGGCGACCACCGGTCTGCTCTACCTGGCCATCCTCACCGCGATGGGCACCACGCTGGTGAGCCGGGCGCTCGTGTGAGCGCCGCCGTCAGCGGGCCATCCGCAGCGCGCCGGTGCGGGCGAGGGTGGCGAGCCGGTCCCGGGTCGCCCACCCGTCGGTCGACACCGCGAGGTGCCCCGCCCGACCCGCACCTGCGGCCCCTCAGGTCACGAAGTACTTCGCTGCGGGATGGGGGACGATGATCGCCGAGGTGCTCTGCTCGGGTTCGAGCTGGTACTCCTCGGTGATCGTCACGCCGATGCGCCGGGCCTCGAGCAGCTCCAGCACCTTGGCCTGGTCCTCGAGGTCGGGGCAGGCTGGGTAGCCCCAGGAGTAGCGGGAGCCGCGGTACTGCTGGCGGAACAGGCCGGCCAACGTCGGGCCGTCCTCGTCGGCGAAGCCCCACTCCTCCCGGATCCGGCGGTGCCACAGTTCGGCCAGCGCCTCGGCCATCTCCACCGCCAGTCCGTGGCAGAGGAGGTAGTCCTGGTAGCGGTCCGCCGCGAACAGCTCGCGCTCCCGGGCGGTGGCCTCGGCGCCGACCGTCACCACGTGGAACGCGGCGAAGTCGACCTCGGGGCCGTCGGCGGGACGGAAGAAATCGGCGATGCACAGCCACGGCTCCCGGCGTTGGCGGGGGAACCGGAACCGGCAGCGTTCCTCCCTGCGCTCCTCGGAGGTGAACACCACCAGGTCGTCGCCGTCGGCCCCGACCGGGAAATAGCCCCACACGACGGCCGGGACCAGCCAGCCCTCGGCCTTGGCCGCCTCCAGCTGGGCCCGCAGCAGCGGCCGCAGCCGGGCCTTGAACTCCTCGTCCCGCTCGGGGCGCCCGTCGCGCTTCTCCGGCCGGAACTGCCACTGGTTTCGGAACAGGGCGGTCTCGTTGAGGTAGCGGGCGATCTCGTCCAGCGCGATGCCCTTGGCCACCCGTGCACCCAGGAACGGAGGGCGCAGCACCGGCACGTCGGTCGCCACCGAGGAGCGGGTGGGGACGGCACCGGGCCCACCCGTCTCGTCACGTGGCGGCCGGGACCGGGCGACGGGGCGCCGGCCGAAGTCGGGATCGAGGGTGCCGGTGCGGGTGCCCTCCACGAGCGCGTCCATAGTGCGCAGGCCCTCGAAGGCGTCCTTGCCGTAGAAGACGCGCCCGTCGTACACCTGGCGGAGCTCGCCCTCCACGTAGCTGCGGGTGAGTGCCGCACCGCCGAGCAGGACCGGCACGTCCGACAGGCCGAGGCGGTTGAGCTCCTCGAGGTTCTCCCGCATGATGAGCGTGCTCTTCACCAGCAGCCCGCTCATGCCGATGGCGTCGGCGTCGTGCTCCTTCACCGCCTCCACGAACGCCTGCAGCGGCACCTTGATACCAAGGTTGTGCACCACGTAGCCGTTGTTCGTGAGGATGATGTCGACGAGGTTCTTGCCGATGTCGTGCACGTCGCCCTTCACGGTGCCGAGCACCACCACACCTTTGCCGGCGGCGTCGGTGCGCTCCATGTGCGGTTCGAGGTGGGCAACGGCCGCCTTCATCGTTTCGGCCGACTGCAGCACGAACGGCAGCTGCATCTCACCGCGCCCGAACAGGTCGCCGACCACCTTCATCCCCTCGAGCAGCACATCGTTGATGATCGACAGGGCCGACCGCCCCCCGGCCAGCGCCTCGTCGAGGTCGGCCTCGAGGCCGTCGCGGTCCCCGTCGATGATGCGCCGGCGCAGCCGATCCTCCACCGGCCAGCCCGACCGGTCCTCCCGGGCCACGGCGCCGGCCTCCACCCCCTCGAAGAGCGCCATCAGTTCGGTGAGCGGGTCGTAGCCGTCACGGCGGCGGTCGTAGATGAGGTCGAGGGCGACGTCCCGGGCCCGCTCGTCGATCGTGTGCATCGGCAGGATCCGGGCCGCGTGCACGATCGCGGCGTCGAGACCGGCCCGGCGGCACTCGTGGAGGAACACGCTGTTGAGCACGTGGCGGATCGCCGGTCTCAGGCCGAACGACACGTTGGAGAGCCCGAGGACGGTGTGCGCGCCGGGCAGCTCGGCCTTGATGCGCCGGATGGCCTCGATGGTCTCGATCCCGTCGCGGCGCAGGTCCTCCTGGCCCGAGCCGAGCGGGAAGGTGAGCGGGTCGAACAGCAGGTCGGTGGGCTCCAGGCCGTAGCGCTCCGTGGCGAGCCGGTACAGGCGGTGGCAGACCCGCAGCTTCCAGTCGGCGGTGCGGGCCTGGCCCTCCTCGTCGATGGCGAGGCAGATCACCGCCGCGCCGTAGTCGCGGGCGAGCCCGAACACCCGGTCGAGCCGGGATCCGGGGGCCTCGCCCTCCTCGAGGTTCGCCGAGTTCAAGATCGACTTGCCGCCGGCGAGCTGCAGGCCGGCCTCCATCACCTGGGGCTCGGTGGAGTCGAACACGAGCGGGAGCGGCACCTGCGTGGCGAAGCGCGACACCACCTCGGTCATGTCGGCGACGCCGTCGCGGCCCACGAAGTCGACGCAGACGTCGAGGACGTGGGCGCCCTCGCGAACCTGCTCCTTGCCCATCTGGACGCAGGTGTCCCAGTCGCCGGCGAGCATCGCCTCCCGGAACCGCTTCGACCCGTTGGCGTTCGTGCGCTCACCGACGGCCAGGTAGGCCAGCTCCTGGCGGAACGGCACCGGGGAGTAGATCGACGAGCACGACGGCTCGAAGGTCGGCGCCCGGGGCGCCGGACGGGGTTCCGGGCCCAGGCGCTCCACCACCGCCCGCAGGTGGGCGGGGGTGGTGCCGCAGCACCCGCCGACGACGTTCACGCCGAACTCGGTCACGAACCGGGCCAGCGACTCGGCGAGCTCCTCGGGGGAGAGGTCGTAGTGGGTGCGGCCGTCGACCACCGAGGGCAGACCGGCGTTGGGGAGCACGGAGAGGTGCACCCGGGCGTGCCGGGACAGGTAGCGGAGGTGCTCGGTCATCTCCGCCGGGCCGGTGGCGCAGTTGAGCCCGATCACGTCCGGTCGCATCGCCTCCAGCGCGCACAGCGCGGCGCCGATCTCGGTGCCGACGAGCATCCGCCCGGTCGTCTCCATCGTCACCTGCACCATGAGCGGCACGTCGCGTCCCGTCCGGGCCATCGCCCGCCGGCAGGCCTGGATCGCGGCCTTCGCCTGGAGCAGGTCGTAGACGGTCTCCACGAGCAGCACGTCGACGCCGCCCTCCAGTAGCCCGGCGGCCTGGATCTCGTACCCGTCCCGCAGCTCGGTGAACCGGATCGCGCCGAGGGACGGCAGCCGGGTGCCGGGCCCGATCGAGCCGACCGCGAACCGCGGGCGGTCCGGCGTCGAGAAGTCGGACGCCACGTCCTTGGCCAGCCGGGCCGCGGCGACGTTGAGCTCGTGGGCCCGCTCCGCGATGCCGTACTCGGCGAGCACCAGGTCGAACGCGCCGAACGTCGCCGTCTCCACCGCGTCCACCCCGACCTGCAGGTACTCGGTGTGCATCCGGCGGATGAGGTCGGGCCTGGTGAGCACGAGGTGCTCGTTGCACCCCTCGAGGGCGGCGCCGCCGAAGTCGTCGGGGCCCAGGTCCTGGGCCTGTACCCAGGTCCCGAACGCGCCGTCGAAGATCAGGACCCGCTCGGCCAGCGCGTCGAGGAACCCGGCCACGCATCCAGGCTAGGTCCCCACCCGGCGTCACCGGTCCGGTACCACGGCCCTCGGCCTCCCGGTCGCCGCCCGGGCCGAGCCGGGCCTGCCGGTACGATCCCGGCGGTGCGCAGCCGTGCGGCGCCGCAGAGCCCCGACACCCCGGAGGGGGTGAGGCCCGGTCCGGATCCCCGCCTCGTGGCCGCGCTGAAGGACCGGGCCGTGCTCGAGCTGCGCCGGCGCCAGCGGGAGGCCGAGCAACAGCTCGAGACCCTTGCCCGCCGCGTCGGTGAGCTCGAGGCCGAGGTCACCGAGGCGCGGGCCCGCCTCGCCACGCGCTCGCACCGGGTCGCCGAACGCTGGCGGGGGCTGGTGGTCCGACTCCGGCGGCGCGACCACGACCGGTGATCGACCTCGAGCCGGCGGCGTCCCCCCGCGCCACGGTGGTGATCCCCGCCTACCGCAAGGCCCGGGCGCTGCTGCGCGCCCTCGGGTCGCTCCGAAGTGCCAGCCTCAGGGGGGAGCCGTTCGAGACGGTCGTGGTGGTGAACGGTCCCCAACCCGAGGTGGCGGCCGCGCTGGCCGACACCGTGCGCGGCGTGCGGACCCTGGAGCTCCCGGACAACGTCGGGTTCGCGGCAGGGGTGAACGCGGGGGCGGCCGTCGCCGGGCCCGACAGTGAGGTCGTGGTCGTCGGCAACGACGACGTCGAGGTGGGCCCGGGCTGGCTCGACGCGTTGCTCGACGCCCTGGGGGCCGAACCCCGCTGGGGCGTCGTGGGCAGCCGCGTGTGCTGGCCGGACGGGCGACGCCAGGAGTCGGGCTGCGTGTGCTTCGCCGACGGGCTCACCGTTCAGGTGGGGCGGGGCCTGCCCGCGGGCTCGCTGCTCCACCTGGCCCGCCGCCCGGTCGACTACGCCTCGGCCTGCGCGCTGGCGGTGCGTCGCGGTGTGTGGGACGCGCTCGGCGGGTTCGACCCGGGCTACGTCCCCGGCTACTACGAGGACGTCGACTTGGCGGTCCGGGCCCGGGTCGCCGGCTGGGTCGTCGGCTACGAGCCGGCCGCGATCGTGTACCACGAAGAGTCCGCCAGCCTCGATCCCGGCCCCAAGGCCGCGGCCCTGGCGCAGAACCGCGCCCGCTTCCTCGCCCGGTGCGGTGACCGCCTCATCGGGCACGGAACCGGCTCCGACGCCGATCCGGTCGCGGTGGCGCACGCCGTCGAGCGCGCCCGGGGCCGGGTGCTGCGCGCCGTCGTCGCCGGTCGTCGCCTCCGGGGGGCGCTCGATCGGCTCGAGACGGTGCTCGCCGGTCTGGTCGGGGCCGGGTGGGCGACCTGGGTGGCGGGCGGCGACCTCGACGAGGCAGCGGCACTGCGACTCGGGCGGCACGGGATCGAGACGCTGGAGCCCGCCGTCGCGACCCCGGCCGGGCTGGCCGAGCACCTGCGCGACCCGGCGGTCTGCTACGACGTCGTCGCCACGGAAGAGGGCCTGGCCCGACCCGACGACCTGGCCGGCTGGCAGCCGGTGGCGGTGCCCACCTCGCTCGCGTCGGTGCTCGCCGGGACCGACCTGTGGGCGCTCGCGAGGCGCCGAGGGGACGTTCCCGGCGGCGGGGATCCCGGCGCACGGTGAGCACCGCGGCCACGGCGGCAGCCCGACGGGTGCTCCCGCGGGGATCCCGCACCGTGGGGGCGTGGCTGCTCGTCGCCGGGCTCGCCGCCTACGGGTTCCTCACGGTCGCGGGTCGGGCCCTGGGCAGCGAACGGGCGAGTGCCCTCTCGACGCTGTGGGCCCTCGGCTTCCTGCTCGGTCCGGGTTGCTTCCTGCCCGTCGAGCAGGAGCTGGCGCGGGCGCTCGCCGCCCGCCGCGCCCGGGGGGGAGGCGGCCTCCCCGTGGCGCGCCGCGCCGCGGCGGGAGCAGCGGCGCTCGCCGCGCTGCTCATCGCCGCGGTGGCCCTCAGCGCCCCCGTGAGCGTCGGGCGCCTCTTCGACGGCCAGGTGCTCCTGGTCATCGGCCTGTGCCTCCTGCTCGCCGGCTACGCCCTGGAGCACGTGGTGAAAGGGGTCCTCGCCGGGGCGGACCGGTTCGGCGCCTACGGACGGCTCAACGGCGCCGAGGCGCTGGTGCGCCTCGGGGCGTGCGCGGCGCTCGCGCTCGGCGGGGTGCGGAGCGCGGGCCCCTACGGTCTGGTGCTCGGGCTCGCCCCGTTCGCCGGGGTGGCCGTGGCGCTCGCCGGCCAGCGCGACGTGCTCGCCCCGGGGCCACCGGCGCCCTGGGCCGAGCTCACCCGGGCGGTCGGGTGGCTGCTGCTGGCGTCGCTGCTCGCCCAG
>CALEDW010000116.1 GCA_937949585.1 uncultured Acidimicrobiia bacterium | reverse complement strand
TCACGAGCCGGGCGCTCATCGCCTCCCGGAACGGGGTCGACGCAACGGCGATCCCGGCGATGAACGCCCCGATCTCGCTGCTGAACCCCATCGCGTCGGAGCCCGCGGCGAGCGCGACCGCCCAGGCCACCCCGGCCAGCATCAGTACCTCGGAGGAGCGCGACGCGGCCGACAGGACCCGAGGCAGCACCACCCGGGCCGCAACCGCCGCGCCCACGAGGAGGAGCACGCCCTTCCCGACCGTCCAGGCCACCTCCGCGGCCAGGCCCTGGGTACGCCGCGACCCGACGGCGGTGATGCCGATCATCATGGCGATGACCACGATGTCCTGGACGATGAGGAACCCGATCGCGATGCGGCCGTGGAGCTCCTCGAGCTCCCGCTTGTCCGACAGGAGCTTCACGATGATGATCGTGGAGGAGAAGGTGAGGGCGACGGCCACGTACCCCGCGGTGACCGGCTCGAGGCCGAGGAGCAGCGCGATGACGAACCCGACGACCGAGGTGAACACGATCTGGCCCAGGCCGGTGGCCAGGGCCACGGGGCCGGTCTGCCGGATGAGGTGGACGTCGAGCTTGAGTCCGACGAGGAACAGCAGCACCGCGATCCCGAGCCGGGCCAGGACCTCGAGTTGCTCCCCCGGGTTCACCCATCCGGTCCCGAACGGACCGACGGCGATCCCCACGACGATGTAGGCCACGAGGACCGGTTGACGGAGCCGGCTGGCCAGGAGTCCGCCCGCGCCGGCCAGGGCGAGGATCCCGGCCATGGCGTAGAAGTCGCGGCCGTCGGCGGCGGTGGCGGCGAGGTTCGTGCCGTTCACCCTAGGCGGGTCGGCACGGGTCCCGATGCGGGCACCGTGGGACCCGGCCCGGGGTGACGATGGTCCCTGCCCCACGGCGGGCGCCCGTGCTGCAATGCCCGCTGTGACCCCCGCCACGACCGCCGGCCGGGCCCTGGACGCCAACGAGGCCGTGGCCGCGGTGGCCTACCGGCTCAGCGAGGTGATCGCGATCTACCCGATCACCCCCGCCTCGCCCATGGGCGAGCACGCCGACGACTGGGCCACCCGCGGCGTACCGAACCTGTGGGGGCATGTACCGACGGTCGTGGAGATGCAGTCCGAGGGGGGCGCGGCCGGCGCCGTGCACGGCGCCCTGCAGGGCGGCGCGCTGGCCACCACGTTCACGGCGTCGCAGGGCCTGCTGCTCATGCTCCCCGAGCTCTTCAAGATCGCCGGGGAGCTCACGGCGTTCTGCGGCCACGTCGCCGCCCGGACGATCGCCACGCACGCCCTGTCGATCTTCGGCGACCACTCCGACGTCATGGCGGCCCGCACCACCGGCGTCGCGCTCCTCGCCTCCGGGTCCCCGCAGGAGGCCCAAGACCTCGCCGCCGTCGGCCACGCCGCATCGTTGGCGGCCCGGGTGCCGTTCCTGCACTTCTTCGACGGGTTCCGCACCTCGCACGAGATCCAGCGGGTACGCACCCTCGACGACGACACCCTGCGGGCACTGGTCGACGACGGTCTCGTGGCCGCGCACCGGCGCCGGGGCCTGTCACCGGACCGTCCCGTGGTGCGCGGCACGGCACACAACCCCGACACCTGGTTCCAGGCCCGGGAAGCGGTCAACCCCTTCTACGACGCGACCCCGGACGCGGTGGAGGCGGCGATGGAGCGCCTGGCCGCCGCCACCGGCCGGCACTACGGCTGTTTCGAGTACGCCGGCCATCCCGAGGCCGAGCAGGTGATCGTGGTGATGGGCTCGGCCGCCGAGTGCCTCCACGAGGTGGTCGAGGCCCGGGCGGCTGCGGGGGCGCCGGTCGGTGTGGTGAAGGTCCGCCTGTTCCGACCTTTCGACCTCGACCGCTTCGACCGGGCCCTGCCCCCCACGGTGCGCCGGGTGGCGGTACTCGACCGCACCAAGGAGCCCGGCGCGGTGGCCGATCCCCTCGCCCTCGAGGTGACCGGCGCGCTCGTGGAGGCCGCCCAGACCGGACGGCGCCCCCGTCTGCCCGAGATCGTGGCCGGACGCTTCGGGCTGTCGTCGAAGGAACTGACGCCGCCGATGGTCGAGGCGATCCTCACCGAGCTCTCCGCCCCTCGTCCCCGCCGTCGCTTCACGGTGGGGATCACCGACGACGTCACCCGCCTCTCCCTGCCCGTGCGCCCCGAGCCCGCGCCCGAGCCCGACGACGTGATCCGGGCGGTGTTCTACGGCCTGGGTGCCGACGGGACGGTCTCCGCGAACAAGGCGACGCTGCGGATCGTGGCCGACGCCACGCCGCTGGAGGTCCAGGGCCACTTCGTGTACGACTCGAAGAAGGCGGGGACCACGACCGTGTCCCACCTGCGTTTCTCCCCGCGTCCCATCCGGGCCCCGTACGAGATTCGCCGGGCCACCTTCGTGGGCGTCCACGACCCGGAGGCGCTGGACCGGCGCGACGTGCTGGCCGTCGCCGCGCCGGGCGCCACGGTCCTGTGCAACACCCCGCTGCCTGCGGACCGGTTCTGGGACGGCCTCACCCGTGAGGTCCAGGAGCGCCTCACCGAGCTGGGCGCGCGCCTGTGGGTGGTCGACGCGTACGGGCTCGCGGCGGAGCTGGGCCTCGGGCGGCGCATCAACACGATCATGCAGGCGTGCTTCTTCGCGCTCTGCCCGCTGCTGCCCTTCGACGAGGCGCGCCGGCGCCTGAAGGACGAGATCGCCGCGACGTGGGGCCGACGCGGGCCGGAGATCGTGCGACGCAACCAGGCCGCGGTCGACGAGGGACCGGCCCGCATGACCGAGGTGCCGCTCGGCCCGGTGCGGGCCACCCGCCGGCGCCGACCGGCCGTGCCCGACGACGCCCCCGACTTCGTGCGCCGCGTGACCCGCCTGCTCCTCGAGGGGCACGGCGATCGCCTGCCCGTCTCGGCGTTCCCGCCCGACGGGACCTGGCCCACCGGGACCGCCCGCTACGAGAAGCGGCGCATCGCGCTGGAGATCCCCGTGTGGGAGCCGGACCTGTGCATCCAGTGCAACCGCTGCTCGATGATCTGCCCTCACGCCTGCATCCGCACCAAGGTGTTCGACCCCGCCGACGCCGTCGACCCGCCGCCGGAGTTCCGGTTCGTCCCCGAGCGGACCACGCCGGAGCTGGCCGGCGCGGGCTACGTCGTGCAGGTGTCGCCCGACGATTGCACCGGGTGCGGGCTCTGCGTGGAGGTCTGTCCCGCCCACGACCGCACCCGGCCGCGTCGCCGCGCCGTCAACATGGTGCCGGCCGCCGAGCACCGGGACCGGGAGGCGGCGGCCTGGGCCTACCTGGAGGGCCTCCCCGACCTCCCTGCGGAACGGATCCCCCGCGAACCGCGCCGGGTGCCGTTGCTGGCACCCCGCTTCGAGTTCTCGGGGGCGTGCGCCGGCTGCGGCGAGACCCCCTACCTGCGACTGCTCACCCAGCTGTTCGGTGACCGGCTGGTCATCGCCAACGCCACCGGGTGCTCCTCGATCTACGGCGGCAACCTCCCCACCACCCCCTACACCACCGGACCCGACGGGCGCGGCCCGGCCTGGAGCAACTCGTTGTTCGAGGACAACGCCGAGTTCGGCCTCGGACTACGCCTCGCCCTCGACGCCCTCGCCGACCGGGCCCGGGGGCTGCTCCGGCAACTCGCGCCCGTCGTCGGCGAGGCCGGCCTCCCCGGCGCGCTCGTCTCGCAGCTGCTGGCCACGGCCGGCACCGAGCCCGCCGCGCTCGCCGTCCGGCGGGCCGCCGTCGGCGAGCTGCGGCGGCGTCTGGCCGGGCTCCGCACACCCGACGCGCCGACGGAGGCGCTCGTCCGGGAGTTGGCAGACCTGGCCGAGCACCTCGTGCCCCGCTCCGTCTGGCTGGTCGGCGGTGACGGTTGGGCCTACGACATCGGCGCCGGGGGGCTCGACCACGTGCTCGCCGGCACCTGGGATGTCAACGTGCTGGTCCTCGACACCGAGGTGTACTCGAACACGGGTGGGCAGCAGTCGAAGGCCACCCCGATCGGTGCCGTGGCGAAGTTCGCCGCCGCGGGCAAGGCCAGCCCCAAGAAGGACCTCGGCCTCGAGGCGATGACCTACGGCCACGTCTACGTGGCCAGCGTGGCGCTGCAAGCCCGCAGCGCCCACACGGTGCACGCGCTGGCGGAGGCGGAGTCCTACCCGGGGCCGTCGCTCGTCATCGCGCACAGTCCATGCATCGCCCACGGCTACGACCTCGTGCACTCCCCCGGCCAGCAGATGCGGGCCATCAAGGCCGGCGCGTGGCCGTTGTACCGTTTCGATCCCCGCCGGATCGCCGCCGGGGAGCCGCCGCTGCACGTCGACGCCGATCCCCGTTCGATCCCGATGCGGGAGTACATGGAACAGGAGGCGCGGTTCCGGATGGTCGAGCTGCGGGACCCGGACCGGTACCGGGCGCTGGTCGCCGCCGCCGAGCGCGCCGCCCAGGAACGCCACGACCTGTACGCGCAGCTGGCCCGCATCCGCCTCGACACCCACGGCGATCCGGCCGGCCCGGGGCCCGCCGGTGGCTGACCTCCGAACCCGATGGCTCGGGCTCGACCTGCGCGGCCCGGTGGTGGTGGGGGCGTGCCCGCTCGGCGCCGATCTCGCCGCCGTCGAGGCCCTCGTCGCCGCCGGCGCCGGCGCCGTGGTGCTGCCATCACTGTTCGAGGAGCAGTTGGTCCACGAACAGCTGGGTGCCCACCACTTCCTCGACGCCTACGTGGACGCCAACCCCGAGGCCAGGTCGTTCCTGCCCGACAGCGAGGTGTTCTCCCTGGGGGCCGAGGGGACGCTCGCCCAGCTCCAGCGCCTGAAGGCGACGGTCGACGTGCCGGTGATCGCCTCGGTCAACGGCGTCACCCCGGGCGGGTGGACGAGCTTGGCGGGCGAGCTTGCCGCCGCCGGGGCCGACGCCGTGGAGCTGAACCTGTACGAGGTGGTCACCGACTCGACGGTCACCTCGGCCGAGGTGGAGGCCCGTCAGCTCGAGGTGGTGACGGCCGTCGTGGAGACCGTGCCCGTCCCGGTGACCGTCAAGGTGTCGGCGTCGTACACGTCGCTGCCCGGCTTCGCGGCGGCGCTGGCCCGGGCCGGCGCCCGCGGGATCGCCTGCTTCAACCGCTTCTACCAGCCCGACATCGACCTCGACACCTTGGGCCTCGACCGGCGGCTCGTCCTGTCGACCCCGGCCGAGCTGCCCCCGCGCCTCCACGCGCTGGCCCTGCTCTGGGGCCGCGTGCCCCTCGACCTCGCCTGCACCGGCGGGGTGCACACCGGGGCCGATGCGGCGAAGGCCGTGCTGTGCGGGGCGACGGTCGTGCAGACGGTCTCCGCGTTGCTCGCCGCCGACCGGCCGGCCGCGGCGCTGGGCCGGCTGGTCTCCGAGCTCGAGGCCTGGCTCGACGAGCACGGCTACCGGTCGGTGGGCGAGGCCCGGGGCGCCACCGCGTTCGACAACGTCGCCGACCCCGGCGGCTGGGAACGTCTGAACTACGCCCGGATGCTGCAGGGGTGGACGCCCCGGCCGTCTCGGGGCTGAGCCGCCCCGGCCCTCACTCCAAGGTGGCGTAGTTCGTGCCGCGGTCGGCGGTCGTGGTCGTGCCGATCTCGGCCACGCAGGCCGCGAGGTCGTCGAGGTACTCCCCGATCACCGGGGCGTTCCCCGCGCTCACCGTGGCGTGAAGGGCGTCGGGCGGGGTCTGGCGGTCGTGGAACCACCCGCGGGTGGCGAGCGCGTCGCCGAGCGCGAACACGTCGACGGCCGGCCGGTGGCCGGGATCGGCGGAGATCGCCACCAGGTGCGCCTCGGGTGCTCCCAACACGGTGAGCCCGGGGATCTCCCGCACCCCGGTCACGAGCCGCCGGGTGGTGTCGAGCGTGAGGCGGGTCAGCCGCAGGTAGCCCTCGACGCCGAGGTGGTGGAGGATCGCCCAAGCGCAGGCCAGCGGCAGTGCGGCGCGGGTGCCCTGGAGGTTCGGGGAGGCGTAGAACCCGCCGAGCCAGTCGTCGAACACGAACGTCTGCCAGCGCCGGAGCTCCTTGGTGCGGTGCAGGAGCACCGACGCGCCCTTGGGGGCGTATCCGAGCTTGTGCAGGTCGGCCGAGATCGTGGTGACCCCGGGGACCCGGAAGTCCCAGGGCCTCACCGGTTCGCCGAGCCGCTCCATGAACGGCAGGACGAACCCGCCCATGCAGGCGTCGGTGTGGAAGT
>CALEDW010000115.1 GCA_937949585.1 uncultured Acidimicrobiia bacterium | reverse complement strand
ACACCTGCTGGGTCTGGACCCCCGAGGACTACGCGGGGCGCCTCGAGGTGCTCACCCGGGCCTGTGAGCGGTGGGGACGAGACCCGGCCGGTCTGTGGCGCAGCCTCGGGCTGTACGCCCTGTGCGGCGAGGACGAGCGGGATCTCGCCGCCCGGTTCGCGCGGCTCCGTCGGCTCAGCCCCCCGGGGGTGCTCGACGGGCACGACCTGCAGACCTGGCGACGGGGGAGGCTCGTCGGCACCGTGGCCGAGGTGGGGGCGCAGGCACAACGCTGGAGGGAACTGGGGGTGGACGAGCTCATCCTCGGGGTCGGGGCGGTGCCGTTCGGGGTGACCGTCCTCGAGGACCTCGACCCGCTCGTCGAGGCCCTGCGCCCCCGGTGACGCCCCACCGGCACCTTGCACCGCCGACCCGCCCGACGGGGGGGTACCATCGCCTGATTCCGGTCGCACCGCGGCCGCTCGGAGGTCGGAGGACCGATGAACCTCGGGGGACCTGAGCTCCTGCTCATCATCGCCGTGATCGTGCTCGTGTTCGGTGCGAGCCAGATCCCCAAGCTGGCTCGCTCGCTCGGTCAGGCGCAGCGCGAGTTCCGAAAGGGCCTGCGGGAGGCCGAGAACGACGACGAGGTCGACGACCGCACACAGGCACGACCGGCCCGCCGTACCGAGGACTCCGACCGGGATCGCAACGGCGAGCGCTGAACCTCCCGCCCGGAACGCGCCGGGAACGCGCGAGGTTTACCCAGATGGCCGGGGAACCGATCAGCCGGGGGCGCGGTCAGCCGGCGCCGGTCAGCCCGGCGGCGCGACGCTGACGCAGGATCCGGCGCCGCTCCCGCTCGGAGGCCCCACCCCAGACCCCGTGCTCGATCCGGTAGTGCAGGGCGTACTCGAGGCACTCGAGGCGCACCGGGCAACCGGCGCACACCTGCCGGGCGAGCTCCACGCCCACCCCGTCGGACGGGAAGAAGAACCCGGGGTCCTTGCCCCGGCACGCACCGCGCAGCATCCACGACTGCTCGGCGTCGTCGGCGAAGAACTGCAGCTCGGACATCGGGGGCTCTCGTCGTCGGCGATCGCGCACCGGCATCGGTGCGTCGATGGTGTCCAACGTAGACGACGGGCGAATCGTTCCCGGCGCGGCCGGATTGGGTGGGCGCACAGGTTCCTCCCAGGCACCGACCGTAGGGTGAGCGCCGACCGCTGTATCGCCCAGCGTTGCGTGGAGGAGGCCGTCCCGTGGAGGAGACGAGGATGACCAGCCAGGGTTCCCACGAGCCGGTCGCGAACCGGCCCGACACCGCGACCGGCCATCCGCCCACGAAACCAGGGGAGCTCGCCGGGGCGGAACCGCCCGTCACCGTGGGTGCGCCCCCTTCGCCCGGCGGTACCGCCGCGGAGGTCCCCACCGGTCCCCGGGTCGCCCCGGCTGATACGGAGCCGCTCGGGCCACCCCCGTGGCCGGAACCGTTTCCCGGTCGGGTGGAACGGCGCCCGCCGGCCGGCTCCGCGACCGCGCCGCCGGCTGCCGCCGCCCCGACGCCGCCGTCCCCCCGCCCGGCGGGGTGGCGGGTGGCGCTCGCTTCTGCGCTCGTCGGGGCGCTCACCGGGGCCGGCTCGGCGACGGGTGTCTACCTGGCCACCCGTGAGGAGCGCCCGGCCGCAGCCCCGGTCGCGCTCCCGGCCACCCGGACCGCCACCCGGCCGCCCTCGGTGATCCGGGAGGCCGGCCGGGTGCAGGAGCTCGTCCGCCGGGCGGAGCCGGCCGTGGTCGCCATCCGCACCGGGGGAGCGGTGGACGGCGACGTCCTCGGTGGTGGGGGAGGGGCCGGGACCGGTTTCGTGGTCCATCCCGACGGGATCATCGTGACCAACAATCACGTGGTCGCCGGGGCCGGGGGCCGGATCGAGGTGACGTTCTCCGACGGCACGAGCCGACGGGCCGAGGTGCTGGGCCGCTCTGCCGACAACGACCTGGCCGTGCTGCGGGTCGACGCCACGGGCCTGCCGACCCTGCCGCTCGGGTCCTCGGAGGCGGCCCAGGTCGGCGACGACGTCGTCGCCATCGGCAACGCCTTGGCACTCGAGGGTGGCCTCAGCGTCACCCGGGGGATCATCTCGGCGAAGAAGCGCACGGTGTCCGAGCCCAACGGGGCCACGCTCTACGACGTCTTGCAGACCGACGCGGCGATCAACCCGGGCAACTCGGGCGGGCCGCTCATGAACGCTGCCGGTGAGGTCATCGGCATCAACACCGCGATCGCCAACCCGTCCACCGCCCAGAACGTGGGCTTTGCGATCTCGATCGACAGCGCCCGACCGATCATCGAGGAACTGCGGGCGGGGCGCACCGTCCGGACCCCGTACCTGGGGGTCTACATGGAGCGCGTCACTCCGGCGATCCGCAACGAGCTGGGGCTGCGCACCGAGCGGGGCGCGGTGGTGCTGCGGGTGGTGGCCGGATCGGGGGCCGACGAGGCCGGCCTGCGCCAGGGCGACGTGATCCTGGCCGTCGCCGACCGGCGGGTCGCAGGCCCCGAGGACGTCGGAGCGGCGATCCGCCGCTTTCGGCCCGGCGACCGCGTCACGGTGCGCGTCGAACGACAGGGGCGCGAGCGCGACGTCACCGTCACCCTCGGGACGCGCCCCAGCGACTGAGGGCCCGTCGGCGGCGGGCCGGCGGTAGCCTGCGGGGATCCGGACGAGGCCCGTGGCGCGGGCCGGGGAGGTGCGTAGGTGGTCGACGATGCAACGCACACCGAGGAGGTCCCGCCCCAGGGACACGTCCGGATCATCTACCTGGGCCCGGTCGCCCCGCACTGGGAGGTCCGGGGTGTGTTCGGCGACCGGGCCGTGATCGACGCGTTCCGCGAGCGGGCGCTGGCCCGCCTGCAGTTCCTGACCCCCAACGATCCCCAGTGCGGCCGGAACCGGATGCGGGTGGCCCGCGACGCCGAGCGGGAGCACCTCATCCTGGACTGGGACCTGGGCTACGAGGAGGAGTCGGCCGCGGCGGGCTGATGCCGGCCACACGCGTTCGCTGCGACGTCGGCCTTTCGCGGGGCTGCGGTCACCTTCTGTTCACCCGCGTTCCTTAGGGTTCGCGCCGACGGGCCGAAGGTCCGTTCGCGTCCGAGAACCCGCTGGGAGGTCTGCACATGTTCCGATCGTTCGGCCGGCGGTGGCGGAGCGTCGCCGCCCTGTGTGTCCTGGGTCTCGTCCTGGTCGCCTGCGGCGAGGACACCTCCGGCGGAGGATCGGATGGCGGCGGAGGCGGTGGCAACGGCAAGGAGTCCGAGCTCTCCGGCACGATCGTGGTCGACGGCTCCAGCACGGTGGCACCGCTCACTTCGACGGCCGCCGAGCTGTTCCAGAAGGAGCACCCACGGGTGAAGATCACCGTGGGTACCTCGGGCACCGGTGGCGGGTTCAAGAAGTTCTGCGCCGGTGAGACCGACATGTCCAACGCGTCTCGGCCGATCAAGGAGGACGACGAGTTCGAGGGCCAGGCCTGTAAGCGCAACGGCATCGCCTACGAGGAGCTGACCATCGCCAACGACGGGATCGCGATCGTCGTCAACCCGGGCAACGACTGGGCCGAGTGCCTGACCGTCGAGCAGCTCAAGTCGATCTGGGAACCGGCTGCCCAGGGACGGGTCAACAACTGGAAGCAGGTCGACCCCTCGTTCCCCGACCAGAAGCTCACGCTCTTCGGTGCCGGCACCGCCTCGGGTACGTTCGATTTCTTCACCGCCGCCATCAATGGCGAGGAGAAGGCCAGCCGGGCGGACTACAGCGCCACGGAGGACGACAACACCACCGTCCAGGGCGTCGCCGGTGACAAAGGGGCCCTCGGGTACCTCGGTCTCTCCTACTACGAGGAGAACCAGGGCAAGTTGAAGGTCGTCAAGGTGGACGACGGCGAGGGTTGCGTCGAGCCGAGTCGCAAGACCGTGCAGGACGGCTCGTACAAGCCGCTCGGCCGCCCGCTGTTCGTCTACCCGACGGCCAAGCTGCTCCAGCGCCCCGAAGGGCTGGCGTTTGTGGAGTTCTTCGTCGAGCGCTCCGACGAGATCGCCGAGCGAGCCCTGTTCGTCCCGCTCACCGAAGAGCAGAAGCAAGAGGCCGCCGAGGCGGTGCGCCGTCTCGAGGAGCGGTACCGGAAGTGAGGATCGACCGAGGGCGAGTCGCAGGACCGGCGAACCGGCGGGGCCTCAGGCGGCCCGGTCGCCGGTCCTAGGCTCTCGGCGATGTCGACGATCGACGTCACGGTCCCCGTCGCGGGTTCGCCTGCGGCGGGGATCGTGCGTACCAAGCACCGTCTCGGCGAACGCCTGGTGATCCTGTCCCTGGCTGCCAGCGCCGGGTTGTCGATCGCGGTGACGGTCGGGATCGTGGCGTCCCTCGTGCAGCCGAGCGTCTCCTTCTTCCGGGAGGTCCGCCTCGGTGAGTTCCTGCTCGGGACGACCTGGGCGCCGTTGTTCACCCCGCCCAGCTTCGGGGTGGTGCCGATCGTGGTGGGCAGCCTGCTCATCACGGGCATCGCCACACTGGTGGCGGTGCCGCTGGGGCTCGGCGCGGCCGTCTACCTGAGCGAGTACGCCGACCAACGGGTCCGCAAGGTCGTCAAGCCCGCGCTCGAGCTGCTCGAGGGCATCCCCACCGTGGTGTACGGCTACTTCGCCGTGTCCTTCGTGGGGCCCTACGTGCAGCGGTGGTGGCCGCTCGGCGACACCCCGGGGGTGTTCAGCGCGCTGGCGGCCGGACTCGTGATGGGCATCATGATCATCCCCACCATGGGGTCCCTGTCGGAGGACGCCCTCCGGGCCGTACCCATCGACCTCCGCCGGGGTGGCTATGCCCTCGGTGCCCGCCGCTACGAGGTCGCCACCCGGGTCACCGTGCCGGCCGCGCTCTCGGGGATCGTGGCCGCGTTCGTGCTGTCGGTGTCGCGGGCGATCGGGGAGACGATGATCGTGTTCATCGCCGCCGGCAACACCCCGAACCTCACCTTCAACCCGGGCGAGGCGGTACAGACGATGACCGCGTTCATCGCCCAGGCCGGCACCGGCGACCTCCCCCAGGGGTCGATCGGCTACAAGACGATCTTCGCGGTGGGTTCGCTGCTGTTCGTCATGACCTTCGTCATGAACATGCTGAGCAACCGGGTGGTGGCCCGCTACCGGGAGGTGTACGACTGATGGGCACGGTTGCGCTGGACGGCGCCCGCCCGCGCAAGCGGTTCCTGAACACCGGGTTCCTCGTGGTCCTCTGGCTCTGCTTGGCGATCGGGGTGGTGTCGCTGATCGTCCTGCTCGTGTACGTCTTCGTGCAGGGCGCGCCGGCCTTCGGCCCCCGGTTGTGGCGCCGGTTCCCGTCGTTCGACCCGGCGGAGGCGGGCGCCCGCTCCGCGGTGTTCGGGACGATCTACACGGTGGCGCTCACCGCAGCGTTCGCCGTGCCGCTCGGGGTCGGGGCGGCGGTGTACCTCGAGGAGTTCGCCGATCGCGACCACTGGTGGTCGCGCCTCATCGCCTTGAACATCCAGAACCTCGCCGGGGTCCCGTCGATCGTCTACGGGATCCTCGGCCTGGCGTTCATCGCCCGGGGCCCGCTCGGCCTGGGCCCGGTGATCCTCACCGGGGGGATGATCCTGGCGCTGCTGGTGCTGCCGATGGTGATCATCGCCAGCCGGGAGGCGATCCGGGCCGTCCCACCGTCGATCCGGGACGGCGCGATGGCCCTCGGGGCCACGAAGTGGCAGACGACCTGGCGCCAGGTCCTGCCCGCGGCGGTGCCGGGGATCGCCACCGGGATCATCCTGGCCCTGTCACGGGCGATCGGTGAGGCCGCCCCGCTCATCATGATCGGCGCGTTCGTGTACGTGCCGTTCATGCCGACCGGCCTCGATTCGAAGTTCACCGTGCTGCCGATCCAGATCTTCGACTGGGTGGCGCGCCCCCAAGCGGGGTTCTCCCAGCTCGCCGCCGCCGCCAGCATGCTCCTGCTGCTGATCCTGTTGGGGATGAACGCGATCGCGATCACACTGCGGAACCGCTATCGCCACCGGTGGTGAGCACGAGCAAGGTGCGGCGGTGCGGCCCGGCACCGGGTGCGGCGGTGCGGCCCGGCACCGGGTGCGCCCGGTGCGAAGGGTCTCGTTCAGGTCTCGGTGCCGGGGGTGTGCCGGGGGAGACGACCCGTGACGATGAAGTCGGCCCAGCGAGCGATCTGGACGGCGTGATCGCCCACCCGCTCGAAGAACCGGCCGATGAGCGCGGTGGTGACCGCCTGGTGCAAGGCTCGCTCGTCGCTCGCCCCCGTCGCGAAGATCACCCGGTACAGCTGGGTCTGCAGGTCGTCGAGCACGTCGTCCATGTCGCCGAGGGCCGCGGCGAGGTTGTGGTCGGCGTCGACGAACGCGTCGATGGCGGCGTGCAGTTGCACGCCGGCCTGCTCGCCCATGCGCTCGAGCAGACCCCTGATCTTCGGCGGCAGCTCGTTCGGCCAGAGGCGGCGGGCGTTCTTGGCGATGCTCACCATGAGGTCGCCGGTCAATTCCAGCTCCTGGGTGATGCGCAGGATCGCCAGCAGGGTGCGCAGGTCGGTGGCCATCGGCTGCTGGAGGGCGATCAGCCCGTACACGCGTTCCTCGATCCGGGCGCACAGATGGTCGATCGCCTCGTCGGAGGAGACGACCCGGTCGACGAGCTCGAGGTCGGCGTCGAGGAGAGCCCGGGTGCCGGCCTGGACGGCCTCCTCCGCAAGGGCACCGAGTCGGATGACGTCGGTGCGCACCTCGGCGAGGCGCTCGTCGTACTCGTGACGCAGCTCGGGCACGCTCTGGGATTCCGGGGTCGCCATGGGTCCTCCTCCCGGGCGAAGCGGTTCGGCGCAGCCTCGTGGGTCCGGGCATTGTGGACGGTCGCCGGGAGGCCCCGGTGCCGCCGTCGGGAGTCGTGCTGCAGTGTTCACCTTCCCTTCACCGACGGGCAAAGGTCCGGGCCGTCGCCGTGGCGACCGGTCGTCGTATGCTGACCGCCGCCGGCCGTGGTGGACACGAGGAGCGAACGATGACCGACGCGTTGACCCAGCCGCCTCGGGTCGGGGCCGGGGCCGGTGCGACCACGGGCGGGTCCGTCGCGTCGGTTCGCGAACCGGATGCCGTGAGCGGTGCCGTGAGCTCGGTGCCGGTCCCCACCGACGTGGTCTTCGAGCTGCGGGACCTCGCGGTGTACTACGGCGACGTCGCGGCGGTGGAAGGCGTGGACCTGGACGTCCCGGCCCGACGCATCACCGCGCTCATCGGGCCGTCCGGCTGCGGGAAGAGCACCCTGCTGCGCTGCCTCAACCGCATGAACGACCTCGTGGACGGGGCCCGGGTCACCGGCCGGCTCGCCTACTACGGTCTCGATCTCTACGACCCCCGCGTCGATCCGGTCGAGGTGCGTCGTCGGATCGGGATGGTGTTCCAGAAACCGAACCCCTTCCCGAAGTCGATCTACGACAACATCGCGTTCGGCCCTCGGGTCAACGGGGTGCGGCGCAACCTCGACGACATCGTCGAGAAAGCGCTCACCGACGCCGCGCTGTGGGACGAGGTGAAGGACAAGCTGCGCTCCAGCGCGTTCGCCCTCTCCGGGGGCCAGCAGCAGCGGTTGTGCATCGCCAGGTGCCTGGCCGTGGAGCCGGACGTCATCCTCATGGACGAGCCGTGTTCGGCGCTCGACCCCATCGCCACGTCCCGGATCGAGGACCTCATGGTCGAGTTGCGGGAGCGGTACACGATCGTGATCGTCACCCACAACATGCAGCAAGCAGCTCGCGTCTCCGACTACACCGCCTTCATCACCACCGACGTGCGGGACGGCGGGTCCCGGGTCGGGCACCTCGTGGAGTTCGATGCGACCGAGAAGCTCTTCACCAACCCGTCGGATCCCCGCACCGAGGGCTACATCACCGGCCGGTTCGGCTGAGCCGGCCGGGCCGGGGACGGGGCGGCGGTGACCACGTCGGTGATCGCCGGCCTGGCCGCCGCGCTCGCCGCGGCCCTCGCCGGGGTGCTCGTCCTCGGGGTGACCCTCCGGCGCCTGCGGCCCGAGGTCGCGGCGCTCCGTGAGGCGGTGGTGGCGCTCGGGCAGCACCCGCCTCCGGGTACGGGTGACGCGGTGGTGGAGTACCTGGAGCGGGTTGCCGAGTCGGCCCACGACGCCGCCTTCCGGGCCGAGGAGGACCGAGACCGCCTGGCCGGGGCCCTGGACGCCTCGCTCGATGCGGTGGTGGTGGTGAACGCCGACGGGGAGGTGATCCGCTGGAACGCCGCCGCCCAGCGATTCCGGGACGCCCGTCATGCCGACCTCCTCGCCCAGGACGCGATCTACGAGCTGCTCGACCGGGCCCGCAAGGGGGAGCACCGCGAGCGGGAGCTGCAGCTGTTCGGGCCGCCCCGACGGGTGTTGTTCGTACGGGCCGCGCCGCTTCGTGACCCGATGAGCGACGAGCTCATCGGCGGGGCGGCCGTGATCCGGGACGTCACCGAGGCCCGGCGGGTCGAGCAGGTCCGTCGGGACTTCGTCGCCAACGTCAGCCACGAGCTGAAGACGCCGATCGGGGCGCTGGCACTGCTGGCCGACACGATGGCCGACACCGACGATCGAGCCGTGCTGCACGAGCTCGCCGTCCGGGTGCAGCGCGAAGCCGACCGGCTGGGTCGGCTCGTCGACGACCTGCTCGACCTCAGCCTCATCGAGGCCCAGGAATCACCGGTCCGGGAGGCGGTGCCGGTGGCGGCGATCCTGGCCGACGCCCACGAGCAGGTGCGGCCCGCCGCCGACCAGGCCGGGGTGCCGTTGGGAGTGCAGGCCCAGGACCACCTGCTCGTGGCGTGCGACCGGCGGCAGCTGGTGAGCGCGGTGACGAACCTCCTCGACAACGCGGTGAAGTACTCCGAGCCCGGCCAGCCCGTCGAGGTCACCGCCGCGGAGGTCGACGGGTTCGCCGTGATCACGGTGCGGGATCACGGAATCGGTATCCCGAGCAAGGACATCGAACGGATCTTCGAGCGCTTCTACCGGGTGGACCGGGCCCGCAGCCGGACCACCGGCGGGACGGGGCTGGGGCTGGCGATCGTCCGCCACGTGGCCCAGGCCCACGGTGGCGACGTCACGGTCGAGTCGCGCGAAGGGGACGGGTCGACGTTCCGGCTGCGGATCCCCCTCGAGGCGACCCGTCGAGGCGAGCCTGGTGAGGCCCTCGTGGAGGTGGGGTGATGGCCGATCCGCCGCTCGTCCTGGTGGTGGACGACGAGCAGTCCTATCGCGACGCGCTGTCGGTGGCGTTGCGGCGGGAGGGGTTCGCCGTCGACGTCGCGGCCGACGGGGCCGAGGCGCTCAGCCGGTTCGAGCACTCCCGCCCCGCGGTGGTGCTGCTCGACGTGATGCTGCCCGAGGTCTCGGGCGTCGACGTGTGCCGGCAGATCCGAAGCCGGTCGGCCGTGCCGATCATCATGGTGACGGCCCGCAACTCCGAGATCGACGCGGTGGTGGGTCTGGAGGTCGGCGCCGACGACTACGTCACCAAGCCGTTCCGCCTCCGGGAGCTCGTGGCCCGGGTGCGGGCGGCGTTGCGGCGTAGCCCGCCCCGTCCGGAAGGCGGGGACGACGTGCCCGAGCAACTCGAGGTGGGCGAGGTGCGCATGGACCTCGCGCGCCACGAGGTGTTCGTGCGGGGCCGGCTGGTCCCGATGCCGCTGAAGGAGTTCGAGCTGTTGAGCGTCCTGCTGGCCAACGCCGGCCGGGTCCTCACCCGCGACACCCTCATCGAGCGGGTGTGGGGGCCCAACTACTACGGGGACACCAAGACCCTCGACGTGCACGTGAAGCGCCTGCGGGCGAAGATCGAGGAGGACCCGACGCAACCGGCCCGCATCGTGACCGTGCGCGGCGTCGGCTACCGCTACGAGCGCCCCCCGGAGCCCGAGCCGGGGGGCTGAGCCCGTCGGCGCCCACCCCGCTGGGGCAGCAGGTCGTCGCTCACCGGGGTGAGGAACGCCAAGCTCCCGGCCTCCGGGTCCCCGGTGATGCCCTGCCGGTCGTCGGGTTCGGCGACCGGTGGTTCGACCCGTCCGCCGGTCGCCGACCCTGCATGGGGATGCCGGGGCGGCGGCTCGTCCGGTTCGCCGAGGAGATCGGAGAAACGCATCCCCACGGCGCTCAGTCCACCCTCGCCAGCGCCGCTTCGTACTCGGCCCGGGCCCGGGGGGTGCCGAGGTCGGCCGACTCGATGCGCGCGACCACGGTCCCGTCCCGGTCGATCACGAACGAGACCCGGTTGGCACAGCCCAGCTGCTCGTTGAACACCCCGTAGGCCCGGGCCACCGCCCCGTGGGGCCAGAAGTCCGACAGGACGGGGAACCCGAAGCCCTGCTGCTCGGCCCACACCCGCTGGGCGTGGCGGCTGTCGCAGCTGATCGCCAGCACCTCGGCACCCCGGCCCGAGAACGTCGACGGGTCGTCGCGGATCTCACAGAGCTCGGCCTGGCACACCCCGGTGAAGGTGAACGGGTAGAAGACGAGCACCACGGTGCGGCCGCGGTAGTCGGCGAGGCTCACGTCGTTGCCGTGCTGGTCCTTCAGGGTGAACTCCGGGGCCGGCCGGCCGATCTCGGCGGTCATCGTGTCCCGTTCTCCTTTCCTCGCTCCCGGTCGTCGATCTCGCGATCCATCCCGAGCCTAGGTGGCGGCCGTCGCCCCGCCGCCGTCCCGGCCTCCCGCGCCGGCCGGGCTCCGGCTCGGTGCGGCGTCGTGTCCCAACGCGGCGGCGACCGCGGCCGCGGCGTCGTGGGCGGGTGCGGCGGCGATGCCGTACAGCAGCGTGAGGGTGGCCCAGCCGGCGAGCACCGACGCCGCGTCGCTCTCCGGTGCCGGCCCGTGGTCGGAGCCCCGGAACTCGATCCGTACGTCGCCTTCCCGTACGTCGGCAGAGGCCACCCAGACCTCCCCGTAGGGGGCGAGGTCGGCGGCCCGCACCCCGCGCACCTCGGGAAGGGGCACGTTCGGCACGTTCAGATTGAGGGCCGCCGGCGGCCCGGGGTGGGCGGCGACCCACTCCAAGGCGGGGAGCGCGAGCACCGCCGCCGTCTCCCACTCGTAGGGCTGCTCACTCCACTTCAGGCTCACCGCCAGGGACGGGACCCCGAGGCCCACGGCGGTCAGCGCCGCGCCGACGGTGCCGGAGTGCAACACGAGGTGTCCGGTGTTGGCACCCGGGTTGATCCCCGAGGCGACCACGTCGGGCCGTCCGCCGAACGCCCCGAGGCAGGCCAGGTACACGGCCGTGGCGGGGGGGCGCTCGAGGGCGACGACCCGGAGGCCCTCCAGGCCGGGGATGTGACGTTCGGCCATCGGGATCGGTTCGGAGCGGTGCAGCGGACCGATCGCCGCGCCGGCACCGCTGCGATCGCCGTCGGGGCCCACCACGACGACGTCATGGCCGGCGGCGCGGATGCGGGCGGCCAGGGCGACGATCCCCGGCGCCTCCACGCCGTCGTCGTTGGTGACGAGCACGCGCACCCCGCGACGGTACCGGCCGGGGCGGCGTGCAGGCGGAACGGCGGCGGTCGCCGCGGTGACCGTCGGGTGACGGACGGGTGAAGCGGGGTGGTCCTCAGGACGTCCGACCGCTCAGCGCCACCAGCATCGGACGCCACGCCGCCGGCGGACGGGTCGGTGCCCCGGGCACCTTCGCCCCGTCGTCGGCACGGCGCAGGTCGAGCAGCGCCTCCAGGTCGGACCCGGCCCGGGCTGCGAAGGCGTCGAGTTCTTCGCCGTCCATCGGCCCACCTTGGTGCCGGAGGGTCTCGATGCTGCGGGCCGAGAGCTGCGAACGGTACCCGGGGTCGGTGGTCACGAGGTAGCGCTTGGCCTCGGCGTGCCCGGCGACCAGACGGGCCACCCGGGTGCCGAGGAGCGCCTCCACGGCTGCGGCCCCGATCGCGGCGTGGTCCGCCGGTCGGTTCGGCTGCAGGATCGAACCGACGTCGTGCACGAGCCCGGCGACGATGAGCTCTGGGTCTTCGGGGTGTCGGCGGGCCAGGTGCTCGGCGCACTGGAGCGCGTGGGCCAGCAGGTCCACCGGTTCGTCGTCGTTCACGACCGCGCCCGCGGCCAACACCTCGAGGAGCCGGTCGGCGCTGCCGATCGCCTCGTCCACCGGTCACCTCCGATCTCCCCGGGCGGGGTGTTCCTGCCGGGCCTCCGACGGTCCCGGTGCGCCGCGGCCGCTCAGGCCGGAGGGGGCAGGTAGCGGGCCTTCACGAGGTCCGCACCGTCGCGCTGCAGCACCCAGGTGGAGCCCTTGGCGATCTCGGTCGTCTCCAGGGGGATCCCCAGGCCCATCAGTCGGACGAGGAGGTCCTCGAGGACGTCACCATGGGTGCACAGCACCGCCGGCGCCTCGGTCGAGCGTACCAGGTCCAACAGCCCGGCGGCGTCGGCACCCTCGGCCAGACGCTCGTCGGTGCACAGGGGCCGCCCGAGCCTCGCGGCGAGGGGTTCCAGGGTCTGGACGCACCGCCGGTACGGGCTGGTCCAGAGACGTCGCGGGTCGGCGGGTGCCAGCACCGTCGCCAACGCCTGCGCCTGCCGCCGTCCCGGCTTGGTGAGCGGCCGTTCGACGTCGGGGCCGTCGTGGCGGTGACGGCTGCCCGCCTTGGCGTGGCGGACGACGAAGACCTCGTGCGACCCGGGCTGCATCGCGGGCGAAACCTTAGAGCCCTGCCACGAAGCGTTCCAACAGGTCGCGGTCGTGGGCGTAGGTGAGGCGCCGGCGGGCCTCCCGCAGGGGCAGCCACAGGCAGCGGTCAACCTCCGACCCGGGGCGGAAGCCCCCGTCGGCGACGGGGCGCATCTCCCAGTACCGCACCACCTTCGTGCGACCCCGGGCGTCCGGGTAGCTCACCGTACCCAGGTCCCGGCCGAGACGGGCCCGTACACCCGTCTCCTCCTCGACCTCGCGTCGGGCGCACGCACGATCGTCCTCCCCCGGCTCTGCCTTGCCCTTCGGGAAGGACCAGTCGTCGTAGCGGGGTCGGTGCACGACCAGCACCTCGGGTTCGCCCTGCGGACCCCGGCGCCAGAGCACCCCGCCGGCAGCCCGGACCACCCGGTCGTCGCCGGGCGGAGCCCCGGGCCCGGGACCGGCGTCGTCGGTCACGGTGCCGGTGGGCGCATCCAGCGGCGGAGGCGCCGCCGGTCGAGGCGCGCCCAGGCGGCCGGCCAGGCCCGCCGCGCCGCCTGCTCGTCGGCGTGGACCATCCCGGCGAGCAGCCCCAGCGCCCAGGCGTCGGCCGTCCGG
>CALEDW010000114.1 GCA_937949585.1 uncultured Acidimicrobiia bacterium | reverse complement strand
CACTGGTGGCTCCCTGAGCGGCGCGGATCCGGGCCGGGGAGCGGCGCGCCGGTAGCGTCGCCGGCGTGCCGTTCCCGACCGTGTCGTTGCGCCGGGGCGCGTTTGCCACGGCGGTCGTGCTCGGGCTCGCCGCGACCGCGCTGGCGCTCCGACGACACCGGCGAGCGGCGGCGCAACCCGGGCCGCCGGTCGCCGGGTCGGCGGCGCTGGCGCGCACCGTGAGGCTCGCCCGGCTCGGTGCCCGCACCGCGCGGGCCCACGCCACCCACCGGGCCCGCCGGCTGTTCGCGGCCGCCGAGCGCCGGGAGTCGCTCGACCATGAGCACCGGCTGCGCACCGCCGCCGACGTCGCCGCCGAGCTGGGGCAGATGAAGGGCGCGCTCATGAAGCTCGGCCAGATGCTCAGCTACCTCGACGACGGGCTGCCGGAGCCGCTGCGGGAGGCCCTGGCCGGGCTCCAGCACGACGCGCCGCCGATGAGCCCGGAGCTGGCGGCCGAGGTGGTGGAGCGGGCGCTCGGCGAACCGCCGCAGCGCCGGTTCGCCCGCTGGGACCCCGAGCCGGTGGCGGCGGCTTCCATCGGCCAGGTGCACCGGGCGATCACCCGCGACGGGGTGGCGGTGGCCGTGAAGGTGCAGTACCCGGGTGTGGCCGAGGCCATGGCCGCCGACCTGGCCAACGTGGGGTTGCTGTTCCGAGGGCTGGGGGCGGTGTTCCCCGGGCTGGAGCCGGGCCCGCTCGTCGCCGAACTGCGCGCCCGGCTCGGCGAGGAGCTCGACTACCGCCTCGAGGCGCGACGCCAGCAGGCGTTCGCCGATCACTATCGGGGACACCCGTTCATCCACGTGCCCCGGGTGCTGCCCGAGCACTCCGCCCGGGAGGTCCTCACCACCGAGCTCGCGGCCGGCGCCCGGTTCGCCGAGGTCTGCACCTGGTCGCAGGCGGAGCGGGACCTGGCGGGGGAGACGATCTTCCGGTTCACCTTCGGCGGCATCTACCGGCTCGGGATGTTCAACGGCGATCCGCATCCCGGCAACTACCTGTTCCGTCCGGGCGGCCGGGTGACGTTCCTCGACTTCGGGCTGGTGAAGTGCTTCGACGCCGCCGAGATCCGCCTCGTCCGCCGGCTGATCGACACGATGGTCCTGCACCCCCGCCCGGACGAGTTCCGCCGGGCGATGGAGGAGATCGGGTTCCTCCGCCCGGGCGCGCCGGTCGCCGACGACGAGGTGTTCGAGTACTTCCGCCACTTCTACGCCCACGTTCTCGTCGACGCGCCCTACCGGTTCGACGCGTCGTTCGCCCGGGAGTCGGTCCGCCGCTTCTTCGACCAGACCGGCCCGTACCGCGAGGTGATGCGGGCCGCGAACGTCCCGCCCGGGTTCGCGATCGTGCAGCGCATCAACCTCGGCCTCTTCGCGGTGCTGGCCGGACTCGGCGCCGAGGCCAACTGGCGCCGGATCGCGTGCGAGATCTGGCCGTGGGTCGGCGCGGCACCGTCCACCCGCCTGGGTCGCCTCGAGCGGCGCTGGTGGGACCGCACCCATCCCGCCCGTTCCCGTCCCGACCCGCCTGCGGAGACGACGGGTGGGGTGCCGGCCGGCTCCGGTGGCCGGCACGGAACCGACCGCTAGGCTCGACGACCCATGGACTTCACCCTCTCGCCGGAGATGGCCGAGCTCCAGGCCACGTGCCGGAAGATCGCCCGGGAGAAGGTCGCGCCCCGGGCCCGGGAGATCGACCGCACCGGGGAGTACCCCCAGGACATCTTCGAGGTGCTGCGCGACGCCGGGATCCTCGGCTTGTGCATCCCCACCACCTACGGCGGGGCGGGGGCCGGGATCTTCGGCCTGACGCTGGCCATCGAGGAGGTCGCGAAGTACTCCAACACGATCTCGCTCATGCTGCTGCTCACCCGACTCCCCGTCGGCCCGGTGCTCATCGCCGGCACCGAGGAGCAGAAGCACCGCTACCTCACCCCGATCGCCACCGGGGAGCAGCGCGCCGCCTTCGGGCTCTCGGAGCCGCAGGCCGGGTCCGACGTGATGGGGATGCGCACCAGGGCCACCCGCGACGGCGACGACTGGGTGCTGAGCGGCACGAAGTGCTGGATGTCGGGCGTCGCCCAGGCCGACTGGTACTGCGTGTTCGCCAAGACCGGGCCGGTGGAGTCCCGTGACCACGACTCGGTGACCGCGTTCATCGTCGAGCGCTCCTGGCCCGGGGTGCGGGTGGGCCGCATCGACCGGAAGATGGGCGTGAAGGGCATCGACACCGGTGAGCTCATCCTCGACGAGGTGCGGGTCCCGGCCGAGAACGTCATCGGGGGGATCGGCGGGTTCCGCCTCTGCATGCTCGGGCTCAACGCGATGCGTCCCATCGTCGGTGCCCGGGGCATCGGACTGGCTGAGGGTGCGCTCATGTACGCCGTGAACTACCTGCAGGAACGGGAGGCCTTCGGGCGCAAGCTCGCCGAGTTCCAGGGGCTGCAGTGGAAGATCGCCGAGTTGGCCACCGAGATCGAGGCGGCGCGGCTGCTCACCTACCGCGCGGCGTGGATGGCCGACCGGGGCGAGTTCACCAAGGAGTACGTGCCGCTGCTGTCGATGTGCAAGTGGTACGCCACCGAGCTGGCGGTGAAGGTGAGCGGCGAGGCGCTGCAGATGCTCGGCGCGGCCGGCTACATGGAGGACCACCTCACCGAGCTCTTCTACCGCGACGCCCGCCAGCTCACCATCGTGGAGGGCACCACCCAGGTGCAGCTCGGCCTCATCGCCCGGGGCCTGCTGGACCACGACCTGTGGTGGGACTGACCGCGACGACGGAGCCTCGGTGGGCGGCCTGACCCCCGGGCCGGGCGCGGCCGGCTGGCCCGACGTGCTCGGCGCGCTCGTGCGGCGGGAAGACCTCGCCCCGTCGGCGGCGGCCTGGGCCATGGGGGAGGTGCTCGCCGGGCGGGCGACCCCGGCGCAGGTCGCGGCGTTTGCCGTGTTGCTGCGGTCGAAAGGGGAGACCCCCGCCGAGCTGGCGGCGCTCGTGCGCACGATGCTCGACCACGCCGCCGGGGTCCCGGTCGATCCCGAGGACCGCGACGGGCCGCTGGTCGACACCTGCGGTACCGGCGGTGACCGGGCGGGGACGTTCAACATCTCGACGCTGGCCGCGGTGGTGGCGGCCGCCGCCGGGGCCCGGGTGGCCAAGCACGGGAACCGGGCGGCATCCTCCGCCTGCGGCTCGGCCGACCTGCTCGAGGCGCTGGGGGTGCGCCTCGACCTCGATCCGGCCGGGGTGGCCCGCTGCATCCGGGAGGCCGGGATCGGGTTCTGCTTCGCGCCCCGCTTCCACCCGTCCCTGCGCCACGCCGCCGGTCCCCGCCGCGACCTGGGGATCCCCACGACGTTCAACTTCCTCGGTCCCCTCGCCAACCCTGCCCGGGTGCGCCGTCAGGTCGTCGGGGTCAGCGACCCGCAGATGGCCGACCACCTGCTCGGGGCGCTGGCGGAGCTCGGTGCTCGCCACGTCATGGTGGTCTACGGCCACGACGGGCTCGACGAGCTCACGACCGCCGACGTCTCCACGGTGCGGGAGCTGCGCGCCGGCGAGGTCCGCCGGTACGTCCTCGATCCCGTCGAGCTCGGCGTGGCCCGGGTCGACCGCGCTGCGCTCGCCGGCGGCGATCCGGCTGCGAACGCGGAGTCCGCCCGGGCCATCCTCGCCGGCCGGGGCCCTGAGGCCCTGGCCGACGTGGTTTGCCTCAACGCAGCGGCGGCACTCGTCGTGGCCGGCGTGGCACAGGGGTGGGAGGACGGCCTGGCGCAGGCCCGCGCCGCGCTCGGCGACGGCCGAGCCGCCGCCACCTTGGAGCGGCTCGTCGCGGTCAGCAACGCCGCCGGGACACCCTGAGCGTGGCGCAGGCCCTGCAGTGCCCGGCCTGCGGTCACCGGCACCGGGTGCGCACCGTGCCCGCCGGGATCACGTTCCGCTGCCGGGGGTGCGGGCGGGCGCTCCGTGCACCCACGGCCGGTGCGGCCGACACGCCGGTGGCGGGTCGCCGCCGGCGGGCGGTCCAAGCATCGCCGGCCGGCTCCGGCCGGCGGGCCCGCCGGGTGGTCGCGGCGTGGGCGCTGGCCGTCCCGCTGGGGGGACTGGCGGTGCTGGCCCTGGCGAACTGGACGGGGTTCGTCACCGGGTCGCGACTCATCGACATCATGACCGGGACCGGCTGGTTCCGCTACTGGCGCCTTGCGGTGCTCGTCCCGCCGTGGGCGGTCGTCACCGCGCTGCTGGTGACCGTGATGCTCGGCCGGCCGGCGCGGGGCCCGCAGCCGGCTCGGGCCCCCGCCCCGGCCGGCACGGACCGGGGGGTCGCGGGCGTGGCGCCGCGGCGGCTGCCGAGGCGAGCCGCGCCCCCCGAGACGCGCCCGCTGGAGCCGCCGGAGCGGCGCGCCGCCGCGGGTGCCGAGGCGCCGCGGCGGCGGATCCCGCTGCGCCACGAGGTCGACGGCGGGGAC
>CALEDW010000113.1 GCA_937949585.1 uncultured Acidimicrobiia bacterium | reverse complement strand
CGGGGCGGTGCTCACCGGCGAGGAGATCGCCCGCCGCCAGGGCATCCCCTACCGGTTCCTCGTGCAGATCCTGCGGGAGCTCGCCCACGCCGGGCTCGTCGAGAGCCGCCGGGGCCCCGAGGGCGGGTTCCTGCTCGCCCGCCCGGCCGGTGAGGTGACCGTCGCCGACGTGATCCGGGCCGTCGACGGACCGCTCGCCGCGGTGCAGGGTCGGGCCCCCGAGGCCGTGCGCTACGCCGGGGCCGCCGCCGCGCTCGACGAGGTGTGGATCGCCAGCCGCGCCGCGCTGCGGGCCGTGCTGGAACGGGTGAGCCTCGCCGACCTCGCCGGCGGGGAGCTGCCCGACGACGTGCGCCGCCTCGCCGCCGAGCCCGAGGCGCGGACCCGGCGGTGAGCCCGTCGCCCGCCCCGCCGGCCGCCGTGCCGCCCGGCCCCGCCGCCGGTCCCGCACCGACCACCGACGGCGGCGGGGGCCAAGAGTGCTGCGGGATCATCCTCGCCGGTGGGTCGGGCACCCGCCTGTGGCCCGTCACCACCCCGGTCTGCAAGCAGCTGCTGCCGGTGTACGACAAGCCGATGGTCTACTACCCGCTGTCGGTGCTGATGCTGGCCGGCGTGCGCGACGTGCTGGTGATCTCGACCCCCGAGGACCTCGGCCGGTTCGAGCGGCTCCTCGGCGACGGCTCCCAGCTCGGCTGCCGGTTCTCGTACCTCGCCCAACCCCGCCCCGAAGGCCTGGCGCAGGCGTTCACGCTCGGGGCGCGATTCATCGGCGGCCGCCGCACCGCGCTGGTGCTCGGCGACAACATCTTCCACGGCACCGCGCTGCGGACCAGGCTACGGGCCGCCGCCGCGGCCGACGGGGCCGTGATCTTCGCCTACCACGTGGCCGACCCGACCCGCTACGGGGTGGTGGTGTTCGACCCGTCGGGGCGCCCGGAGCGGGTGGTGGAGAAACCGGCCGAACCGATCTCGAGCTTCGCGGTGCCGGGCCTGTACGTGTTCCCCGGCGACGTGGCCGACGTGGCCGCAGGGGTGCGGCCCTCGGCCCGGGGCGAGTACGAGATCACCGACGTCATCAACGCCTACCTGGAGCGGGGTGAGCTGGAGGTCACGATCCTCGACCGGGGGACCGCCTGGCTCGACACCGGGACCTTCACGTCGCTCATGCAGGCCGCCCAGTACGTGCAGGTCGTGGAGGAACGCCAAGGCCTCAAGGTCGGATGCCCGGAGGAGGTCGCCTGGCGGGAGGGCTACATCGACGACGCGCAGCTCGCGGCGCTCGCCGAGCCCTTGCGTCGCAGCGGGTACGGCGAGTACCTCATGGGCCTCGTGGCGGGGCGACGGGCGTGGGAGGCACCGTGAGCGGCGTGGAGGACCTGAGGGCCGAGCCGACCCCGCTCGAGGGCTGCTGGCGGCTCCGGATGCGTCAGGCCGGCGACGAGCGGGGGGTGGTACGGGAGTTCTACCGCCGCTCGGCGCTCACCGCGCTCGGCATCGGGGTGCCGGAGCGCCTCGCCCAGGTGAACGCCACCGTCTCGGGCCACGGGGCGCTGCGGGGCATCCACGCCGAGGCGGTCACGAAGCTCGTGATGCTGGCCTGGGGGAGCGCCGTGGCGGTGATCGTCGACCTGCGGCCCGACGCACCCACCGCCGGACGTCCCGTCGCCTTCGAGATGCACCCCGGCGACGGGCTGCTGCTCGCCGCCGGGCTCGGCAACTCGTTCCAGACGACCAGCCCCGACGGGTCGTTGTACCTGTACGCCTTCGACGAGGAGTGGCGACCGGGGATGCCCGGGCGGGCGGCCACCCCGCTCGATCCCGCCTTGGCCGACGCCGGGATCCGCTGGCCGATCCCGGTGGACCCCGACGACCGGAGCCGCATCTCCGCGAAGGACGCCGCCGCTCCCACCATCGCCGAGTGCCTCGCCCTCTGACCGGGCGGGCCTGATTGTGGGCGGGCGCGCCGGTCGTGTATCCTGAGCGGTTGCTCCGTACGTCCGGGCGCGTGCTTGGCGCGCCCCAAACCATGGGTGGTGCCTCGTCGCAAAGCCGAAGGACGACACGATCCTCGTGGAGGGAACGGTCGTCGAACCGCTGAAGAACGCCATGTTCCGGGTGGAGCTCGAGAACGGGCACAAGGTACTTGCGCACATCTCCGGCAAGATGCGGATGCACTACATCCGCATCCTGCCCGGCGACCGGGTGCAGGTGGAGCTGTCGCCCTACGACCTGTCCCGGGGGCGCATCACCTACCGCTACAAGTGACGAACCGGCCGCTCCGAACGTCTGCGAGGCAACCGTGAAGGTCAGACCGTCGGTGAAGAAGATGTGCGAGAAGTGCAAGGTGATCCGCCGTCACGGATCGGTGCGGGTCATCTGCGAGAACCCGCGCCACAAGCAGCGGCAGGGCTGAGGTCCGAGAGGGAGGAGGCGCAGGCTCGATGGCTCGGATCGCCGGGGTCGACATCCCCCGGGAGAAGCGGTTGGAGATCTCGCTCACCTACATCTTCGGGATCGGTCGCAGCACCGCCCAACGGGTCTGCGAGTTCACCGGGCTGTCCCCCGACACCCGGGTGCGAGACCTCACCGACGAGGAGATCGCCCGGCTGCGCACCTGGATCGACCAGAACCTCAAGGTGGAGGGTGACCTGCGCCGGGAGGTGGCCGGTCACATCAAACGCAAGATGGAGATCGGCTGCTACCAGGGGATCCGGCACCGCCGGGGCCTGCCGGTGCGAGGGCAGCGCACCCGCACCAACGCCCGTACCCGCAAGGGGCCGCGCAAGACCGTGGCCGGCAAGAAGCGGGCCCGCAAGCACTGAGCCGACGGGAACCCGGCGGCGGCCCGCCCGCCCCGTGGTGCCCGACGGGACCGTTCCGCGACCGAGAGAGGCAGCAGCACGACGATGGCGAAACCCCAGGCCGGCGGCCGGCGACCGAGGCGGCGCGAGCGCAAGAACGTCACCCACGGCGTCGCGCACATCAAGTCGTCGTTCAACAACACGATCATCACCATCACCGACCAGGCCGGGAACACGATCGCCTGGGCGTCGGCCGGCAACGTGGGGTTCAAGGGGTCGCGCAAGAGCACCCCGTTCGCGGCGCAGATCGCCGCGGAGACCGCGGCCCGACGGGCGATGGAGCACGGGGTGCGCAGGGTCGACGTCCTCGTGAAAGGACCCGGGTCGGGACGGGAGACCGCGATCCGCACCATCCAGTCCACCGGGATCGAGGTCCTCGGCATCAAGGACGTCACCCCCGTCCCGCACAACGGGTGCCGGCCCAAGAAGCGCAGGAGGCTCTGACCGATGGCGCGTCACACCGGTGCCGTCTGCCGGCTCTGCCGGCGGGAGCGGACCAAGCTGTTCCTCAAGGGCCACAAGTGCGACACCCCGGCCTGCCCGTTGGAGCGCCGGCCCTACCCGCCCGGGATCCACGGCCGGGGGCGGATCCGCGAGAGCGAGTACCTCCTGCAGCTGCGCGAGAAGCAGAAGGCGCGGCGGATCTACGGGGTGTTCGAGCGCCAGTTCCGCAAGCTCTACCAGGAGGCCGCCCGCCAGCCCGGCATCACCGGCGAGAACCTCTTGCGCTTCCTGGAGCTGCGCCTCGACAACGTGGTGTTCCGGGCCGGATTCGCCTCCAGCCGGGCCCAGGCCCGCCAGTGGGTGCGGCACGGGCACGTGCTGGTGAACGGGAAGCGGGTGACGATCCCCTCCTTCCGGCTGCGCCGCGGCGACGTGGTGGAGATCGCGCCGAAGGCCCGGTCGATGATCGTGCTGCGGCACAACCTCGACACGCTCGACCGGGCGGTGCCGGCCTGGTTGGAGCGGGCGGGCAGCGACGCCGACGCGAAGGTCACCGTGCGCGACGTTCCGCTGCGGGCGCAGATCGACGTGCCGGTGCGTGAACAACTCATCGTGGAGCTCTACTCGAAGTAAGGCCGTCACCGATTCGAGCGGGGCGGCCCGCCACCCCACCTGCGAGGACCTCATGCTCATCATCCAACGACCCCAGATCGAGGCCGAGGAACCGGAGGGCAACACCGGTCGGTTCGTCATCTCGCCGCTGGAGCCGGGCTTCGGGTACACGCTCGGCAACAGCCTGCGCCGCACGCTGCTGTCGTCGATCCCCGGCGCAGCGGTCACCCAGGTGCGCTTCGACGAGGCGCTGCACGAGTTCGACACGCTGCCGGGGGTGAAGGAGGACGCCACCGACATCCTCCTGAACCTCAAAGACCTGGTGTTGGTGTGCCACAGCGACGAACCGGTGACGCTGCGTCTCGACGTGCGCGGCCCGAAGGACGTGGCCGCCGGCGACATCATGACCACCGCCGACGTGGAGATCGTCAACCGCGACCTGCACATCGCCACCGTGAACGAGAAGGGTCGCCTGGCCATGGACCTCGTGGTGGAGCGGGGCCGGGGCTACGCCCCGGTGGAGCAGGTCCGCAGCGGCGACGAGCCGATCGGCACGATCCCCCTCGATGCGATCTTCTCGCCGGTGCGTCGGGTGGCCTACGAGGTGGAGTCCACCCGGGTGGAGCAGGCCACCAACTACGACAAGCTGCTGCTGGAGGTGGAGACCGACGGATCGATCACCCCTCGCGACGCGCTCGCCTCGGCCGCCGACACTCTCCGCAAGCTGCTGGGGCTCGTCGCCGAACTGGCCGAGGCCCCGCGGGGCCTCGAGGTGGGTGAGGCGCCGGTGGTGGCGACCACCTCACCCGACCTCGACCTGCCGATCGAGGAGCTCGAGCTCTCCGAGCGGCCCCGCAACTGCCTGAAGCGGGCCCGGATCGACACCATCGGCCAGCTCGTGGAGCGCACCGAGGACGACCTGCTGGCGCTCACCAACTTCGGGCAGAAGAGCCTGGACGAGGTGCTGCAGAAGCTCGACGAGCGGGGCCTGTCCCTGCGGGCCCGGAGCTGACCGGACGATGCCCGCACCCCGCAAGGGTCCCCGCCTCGGCGGTTCACCCGCCCACGAGCGCCACCTGATGGCGAACCTCGCCGCGCACCTGTTCGAGGCGGGGGCGATCACCACCACGCTGGCCCGGGCCAAGGCGCTGCGGCCCTACGCGGAGCGGCTCATCACCAAGGCCCGCAAAGGTGGTGTGCACCGCCAACGCCAGGTGGTGGCGGTGCTGGGGGACCCGTCGGTGGCCCACAAGCTCTTCGCCGAGATCGGGCCCCGCTACCAGGGCCGCCCCGGCGGTTACCTGCGCATCCTCAAGCTCGGGCCCCGGCCGGGCGACCGGGCCCCGATGGCCCGCATCGAGCTGGTCTGACCCCCGCCGGGCGGCGCACGGGGTCGGCGGGCGCCGACCGGGGGCCGGCGCGACGAGGGAGGCGGCGATGACCCTCTTCGACGGTGACGGACCGTCGGTGGTGCGCCTCCTCGTCGCCTACGACGGCACCGACTTCCACGGCTTCGCGGCTCAGCCCGGGCAGCGCACGGTGGAGGGCGTGCTGGTCCGGGCGCTGGAGCGCGTCTTGCGGCATCCCGTCGAGCCGTCCGTCGCCGGCCGCACCGACGCCGGCGTGCACGCCTGGGGGCAGGTGGTGAGCTTCCCGGCCCCGCCCGGCCTCGACCCCGACCGCCTGGCCCGGTCGCTCAACGGGAGCCTCGCCCCCGAGGTGGTCGTGCGCGACGTGCGCCTCGAACCGGCGGGGTTCGACGCCCGCCGTTCGGCGCGCTGGCGCCGCTACCGCTACCGGATCGTGAACCGGCCGGTGCCCGACCCGTTCCTCGCCCGGTACGCCTGGTGGGTGCCCGACCCGCTGGACCTCGCCCGGCTCCGGCTCGCCGCCGACCCGTTCGTCGGGGAGCACGACTTCACCTCGTTCTGCCGGGCGGGCCCGCCGGGGACCGGCACCGTGCGCCGGGTGTTCACCTCGACGTGGTCGGATGCCGGCGACGGGGTGCTGCACTACGAGATCCGCGCCTCGTCGTTCTGCACTCAGATGGTCCGCTCGATCGTCGGGACCCTCGTGGAGGCCGGCCGGGGGCGGCGCCGGCCGGGGGAGATGCTGGCGATCCTGCGGGCCCGGGACCGGCAGGCGGCGGGACCGGTCGCCCCGCCGCACGGCCTGGTGCTCCTGGAGGTCGGCTACGGCGATGTGACCCCCTCCGAGGCGTGACCCGGCGTCACCACGAGGTGGGCGGTGTGCGCGTGCCCGTGCGATCCGCCCACCGAGCGACGGTGGTCAGCCGCGGCTCTTCGTCATCACGCTGACGAACAGGGCCTTGGCGTTGTTCGAGTCGGTACCGACCATGGCGTTGAGCGTCCACTTCGAGTTCGATGCGATGAACGACTTCACGCGGTCCTTGCCCGAGCCGGACTCGACGCTGTGGGTGACCTCGAACCCGGCGCCGGTGATCTCGTCGCGGTACTCGTCGATCACCGCAAAGGGATCGCCGACGTCCATGGTGACGGTCCAGCCGCCGTCGTCGCCGCTGGTGCCCGACACCGAGCTGGTGACCTTGCCGTCGGGCAGCGGCACGTCGGACGGCCAGTCCTTGGGCTTGCCGCCGCCCACCTCGAGGGTGGTGTCGCCGTCCTCGCCCTTGAAGGTGATCTTGTCGCCCTTGCGGTCGATGTCGACCTCGTCGCCCAGGAGCTTCTCTGCGACCCGCTCCGCCGTTTTCTCCTCGGCGGACTTCGAGCCACCACAACCGGTGAGGATCGGGGCGAACGCCACGATCAGGGTCAGGCCGACCAAACGTGCCGATGTGCGTCGCATGGCCCAATTATCGTCGTCCGGCACCGCCGCCTTGAGGATCCCGGCCGCACGGTCACGGGTCGTCGCCGAAGGTGCACCGTC
The DNA here is from genome assembly GCA_937949585.1 of uncultured Acidimicrobiia bacterium. Taxonomy (GTDB): domain Bacteria; phylum Actinomycetota; class Acidimicrobiia; order IMCC26256; family CALEDW01; genus CALEDW01. Next base: position 5,111 of record CALEDW010000113.1, on the reverse strand, counting down.
GTCGCCCCGCCCCGGGCGGCCACGGCAGCCGGCGGTCTAGCGTCGGGTCGTGACTGCGCTGTACGAGCGCCTCGGGCTGCGGATCCGCCGACCCAACGTCCTGCAGCGTCTCGTCCGCGCCATCGCCTCGACCACCCTCGGCGCCCGGGTGTTCTCCCGCCTCGCCCCGCCGGTCGACCGGGCGCTGGCTCGCATCGCCGGGGGACGGACCCTCGCCGAGCTCACCGCCGGGCTGCCCACCGTGCTGGTGACGACCACCGGGGCCCGCACCGGCCGGGCCCGCACCGTGCCGCTCGCCGCGATCCCCGCCGGGGCCGGTCTGGCCCTGGTGGGTACGAACTTCGGGGGTCCCCGCACCCCGGCCTGGTACGCAAACCTGCGTCGCCGGCCGGAGGCCGAGGTCGCGTACCGGGGCCGGGTGGTGCGGGTGACGGCCCGGGAGGCCGTCGGGGCGGAGCGGGAGGCGATCATGGCGACCGCCCGGTCCCTCTACGCCGGCTACGCGGCCTACGAGCGGCGGATCATGGGACGGGCGGTGCACGTGATGGTGCTCGAGGCGGCGGGCGACGAGGCCGCGTCGGCCTGAGGAGCCGGTGCCGGCGGCCCGGGCCGCCCCGTCACCGAAGCCCGGGCCTCAGGCCCGCTCCACCTCAGCCGGCTCACCGAGGTAGAGGAACCCGTAGCCCTCGTCGCGGAAGGTGAGCCCGGCGTCGCGCAGCGCCACGTCCCAGTCGCCGCGCACCTCGGGGTTCGTCTCCTCCATCCCGTGGTCGGCCACCAGCACGAACGCGCAGTCGTCCAGCACCCCCCGCCGCTCCAGCGCCGCCAGCACCTCGCCGAGGCGGGCGTCGCAGTCGCGCACCGCCGCGGCCGCGATCTCCGAGTGCGGGCCCCCCTCGTGCATCGCCGCGTCGGTGAGCGTGAAGTTCACCCACAGGAACCGGGGCAGCGGGTAGGAGGCGTCGCGGTAGTGGCCGGAGATGATCCCGCAGGCCTGGTCGATGCCCATGTGGTCGACGATGCTCGACCAGGCGTAGTCCTTGGAGGGACGCACGAACCGCTCGCTGGTGTGGGGGAGGCCCTCGGCCGAGCGGGGGATCGGGGGCACCTCGCCGCGGCGGAAGAAGTCGAAGGTGGAGTAGTCGGCGCCGAGGTCGGCCGGCTCGTTCACCGAGGCGCTGAACGCGGCGTCGTGCGGGAAGCTGCGGTGCACGGCGTGGTGGATCGACTCGGTGCCGCCCTCGACGTGGCGCATGGCGGTGGGCCACGTGGCCGAGGAGTTGGTGACCACCTGCCGGCCCGTGCGCCGGTCGTACCAGGCGTTGTGGAGGATCCCGTGGTGGCCCGGGTGGCGCCCCGTGAGGATCGAGGTGTGGTTGGCCAGGGTCACCGTCGGGAGGCTGGACAGCGCCCCGTGCTCGAACGCGGTGCCGCGCTCCACGAGGCGGGCGACGTTCGGGGCCTCACCCCGGCGGACCATGTCGTAGAGCACGTTGGCGTTGGTGCCGTCGAAGAGGACCCCCACCACGAGCCGGGGCCGGCCCCCCTCGACGTCGAGCACCTCGAGCAGCACCCGGCCGTCCTGGCCCGGGAGGTAGGTCCCGTCGTCGCCGTCGAGGGGGCGGCACCCCAGCAGGTGCGCCACGGTGGGGGCCACGTCGACGAGGCGGGCGGCGGCGGCGACGAAGCCGTCGGCGCGCACGCCGCGCCCGGCGATCACGAACGGCGCCCGGGCCTGTACCACGTCGAGCGAGCCGTGTTCGCCCCGGTGCCCGCCCTGGTCCTCCCAGTTGTGGGCGGCGGAGTGGATGACGCACAGGTCGGGTGCGGCAGGGTGGTCGAAGAGCTGCGCGACGGTCTCGAAGGCATTCGGGTACGCGTTGTCCCGCCGGTGGGGGTGCAGCGCAGCCAGCTCGGCGGCGAGGGGGCTGAACCGCTCGGGGGACTGGTCGGCGAGCGGATCCTCCCCCTCGACCTCGAGGCGCTCGTAGCCCCCGTCGACGCGCCGGAACACCACCCGGCCGGTGTGGGCGGCGGCCTCGTAGACGCCGTCCCGGCAGCACAGCACCATGTCGACGACGGGATCGAGCGCGGCGTCGGTGAGCACCTCGAGGGCCCGGGCCGCCGCCTCCTCCCGTTCGGGGGCCAGGCCCGCCGGCGCCGGGCCGGAACCGACGTCCCCGGACGGGGCCGGACCGGGTCGCAGCGTGGTCATGTCCGCAGGCTACCGGCCAGGGTTGGGGACGGTGCGCCCGGGCCGCTAACATCTCACGGTCCGTTCACCGGATGGCCCCGGGGTCGCGGTGACCGCCTCCCCGGAACGCTGCCTCCCGAGACCGATCCTGCCGAGACCGATCCTTCCGAGACTGCGAGCGGCCGTGCGCACCTACAGCCCCCGACCCGCCGACATCGAGCGGCGCTGGCACGTGATCGACGCCGACGGCGCCGTCCTCGGTCGCGTCGCCACCGAAGCGGCCCGCCTGCTCACCGGCAAGCACAAGCCCACCTGGGCCCCCCACGTCGACGGCGGCGACCACGTGATCGTGGTGAACGCCGCCCGCCTCGACGTCTCCCCCCGCAAGGCCGCCGAGAAGCGCTACCACCGGCACTCGGGGTACCCGGGCGGGTTGCGCACCACCACCCTCGGCGACCTGCTGACCCGCCACCCGGACCGGGTGGTGCGCCTGGCGGTGCGGGGCATGCTCCCGAAGAACCGGTTGGGGCGCCGGATGCTGCGGCGCCTGCGGGTCTACGCCGGCCCGGAGCACCCGCACGCCGCCCAGCAGCCCGTCGACCACCCGCTGCCCTCCCGGCGTGACGCCGGGAGCGCCGACCGGAGGGTCTCTGCCGCATGAGCCGACCCCTCACCCAGACCAGCGGCCGGCGCAAAGAGGCCGTCGCCCGGGTCCGGATCCGGCCGGGCACCGGGCAGGTGCGCGTGAACGGCCGCGCCTTCGAGTCGTACTTCCCGATCCGCTCCCACCGCACCGTGGCCCTGGCCCCGTTGCGGGTCACCCAGACCATCGACGTGTACGACATCGACGCCACGATCGTCGGCGGCGGGGTGAGCGGGCAGGCGGGTGCGCTGTCGCTCGGGATCGCCCGCGCCCTGGCCGAGCTCGACCCGGAGGCCCGCCCGCTGCTCAAGCGGGAGGGGTTGCTCACCCGCGACGCCCGGGAGAAGGAGCGGCGGAAGTACGGGCTGAAGAAGGCCCGCAAGGCCCCGCAGTACTCGAAGCGCTGAGCGCGTCGGCGGTGCCGCGCCCGTGACCCTCTCGTTCGGCACCGACGGGATCCGCGGCGTCGCCGGAACGGAGCTCACCCCCGAGCTCGTCACGGCGCTGGGCCGGGCGATCGGCATCGCCCTGGAGCGCCCCGAGGAGCTGCTCGTCGCCCGCGACACCCGCCGCTCCGGCCCGATGCTGGAGGCCGCCCTCACCGCGGGCCTGTGCGCCGAGGGCGTGACCGTCACGTCGCTGGGGGTGCTGCCCACCCCGGCGCTGGCGCTGGCCTGCCGGCGCGACGGGCGGCCCGGCGTGATGATCTCCGCCTCCCACAACCCCTACCCCGACAACGGCCTCAAGGTGTTCGCGGCCGGGGGCCACAAGCTCGACGACGAGCAGGAGGCCGAGGTGGAGGCCCGCCTCGCCGAGCTCGTCGACGGCGCCGTGCGACGCCCGGCCCGCGCCGGCGCGGCGATCGCCGGGGCGCGTCGGGCGCCGGCCCCGCGGGCCCCCTACCTGGATCACCTGACCCGGGCGGTGGCCCCCGACGCGCTGGCGGGCCTGTCGGTGGTGGTCGACTGCGCCCACGGCGCCGCGTACCTCACCGCCCCGAAGGCCCTGCGCGACCTCGGGGCCCAGGTCACGGCCGTGAACGACGACCCCGACGGCACGAACATCAACGACCGCTGCGGCTCCACCCACCCCGCCGGGGTCGCCGAGGCGGTGGTGCGCGCCGGTGCCGACGTGGGGGTCGCCTTCGACGGCGACGCCGACCGGGTGATCGCGGTGGACGAACGGGGGCGGGTGGTCGACGGTGACCACCTCCTGGCGATCATGGCCCTCGACCTCGCCGCCGCCGGCCGGCTGCGCCACGACACGGTGGTCACCACCGTGATGGCCAACCTCGGGCTGCGGCGCGCCCTGGAGCCCCGCGGGATCCGGGTGCTGGAGACCCCGGTGGGCGACCGCCACGTCCTCGCCGCCATGCACGACGGCGGGTTCGTGCTCGGCGGTGAGCAATCGGGCCACCTCATCTTCGCCGAGCACGCCCCCACGGGCGACGGGCCGCTCGCCGCAGTGCTGTTGCTCGAGGTGATGGCCCGCCGGCGCGAGCCGCTCAGCCGCCTGGCCGCGGTGGTCACGAAGCTGCCCCAGGAGCAGCGGAACGTGGCGTTCCCCGACCCGTCGCGCCTTGCCGCCGCCGAGGCGTTCTGGGCGCAGGTCGCGGCAGTGGAGGCCGAGCTCGACGGTGACGGCCGGGTACTCGTCCGCCCTTCGGGCACCGAGCCGGTCGTGCGGGTGATGGTGGAGGCGGCCCGCGCCGAGCAGGCCGCCGCCGCAGCCGACCGGATCGCCGCGGCGCTCGCCGCGCTCGCCGACTGATCCGGGCGATCCCGGAGGGTTCGGCCGCCCACGCCGCTCCGGGGCCGGCCGGTGCCGCCCGGCGGACGGTGCCGGGGCAGGACGGCGCCGCCCGGGGTGGCGGTATCCTCGCCCACCGTGTGCGGGATCGTCGCGGTGGTGCGACGGCGCGCCCGGCGCGATCCCCCCGCGCTCGGGCAGGTGCGCTCACGGGTGGAGGAGGCCGCGGCGCGCCTCGGTGACGGGACGGCGCTCCCCGACCCCGAGGCGCTCGCCGCCGCCGCGGCCGCCCTCGGGCACGCCGACCGGGCGTTGCGGGGCGTGCCGGGGGTGCGGGCCCTGCTCGACGACCCCGCCGGTGCCGACCGACTCGCCGGGAGCCTTGCCGCGCTGGCGGTGGTGCTGGAGGCGATCGATGCCCGGTTCGACGAGGCCACCGGGCTCGACGCCGACGCGCTCGAGGCCCGCGCCGCCGCGTTCGTGGCGGTGCGCGACGCGCACTGGGCGCTGGCCCGCGACCGGTTG
>CALEDW010000112.1 GCA_937949585.1 uncultured Acidimicrobiia bacterium | reverse complement strand
TGAGCACGGTGGTGCCGAGGTCGTCGTTGAGGCGGCGCAACGCCGCGAACGTGTCGTCGGCGCCCTGCGGGTCGAGCTGGGACGTCGGTTCGTCGAGCACCAGCACCTGCGGGGCGGCCGCCAGGGCCCCGGCGATCGCGGCGCGCTGGCGCTCCCCGCCCGAGAGGGTGCGGGGGCTGCGGTGCCGGAGGTGGGCGATGCCGAGCGCGTCGAGCGCCTCTTCCACCCGTCGCCGCATCGCCGCGGGGTCGTAGCCGAGGTTCTCGAGCACGAACGCGACGTCGCGCTCCACCTCGTCGACCACGAACTGCGCCTCGGGATCCTGGTGCACGAACCCGACCACACCGGCCAGCTTCCGGGGCGGGTGCGTGCGGGTCGACCGTCCGCACACCACCACGTCGCCGCCGAAGCGGCCGCCGGTGGCGTGCGGGACGATCCCGGTGGCGGCCCGCAGCAGGGTGCTCTTTCCCGACCCGGAGCCACCGACGACGCCGAGCACCTCGCCGCTGCGTACCTCGAGGTCGACGTCCGCCAACGCGACGGGGCCGTCGGGGTAGGCATAGGTGACCTCGGTGTAGGTGAGGGCGTTCACCGGTCGCCTCCCGACCGACGAGCGGCGCGGGGATCGGGGCCCGGGAGGCGCCTCGGGGCGCGCAGCGGCGCGAGGAGCGGCAGGAGCGCCAGCGCCACCAGCGGTTCGAACGGCGGCCACGCCGAGCCCGGTCCGGGCATCCATCCCAGCGGCGTGAGGTCGGTCAGTCCGAGGAGGGCGAGGGTGACCGGGGTACACAGCACCGTTGCCATTGCCCGCAAGTCGTGGGGTCCGACCCGGCGGTAGCGGTACCGGGGCCGGTCGCTTCCCCGTGATGCGACCGCGACGGCCGCCACGAGCAGGGCGGCGCCGGTGGTTCCGAGGACGACGGCGGTCGGGGCTGCCCGACCGATCAGGGCCACGAAGGCCGAGGCCAGGCTCAGCAGTCCGGCCAGCCCGAGGATCCCGGCGAGACGGTCGTGGCGGCCGGGGTGGGCGTGTCCGAACCCCCGTGCCTCCATCGACTCGGCCAGGGCCACGCCTTGCTCCAGCCCGCGCTCCAACACCGGCACCACCAGCCGGATCAGCCGGCCGCGGCGCACGACCCGCCCGGCGGTGCGGGCCCGGTCGGCCTCGCGCACCTGGACCACCGACTCGATCGTGGAGGGGACGAAGGTGACCCCGATCGTGGTGATCAGCCCGAGCTCATGGAACGCCCGGGGCAGGCCGGCCAGCAGCTCGGCGTGGGAGACGAGCGCGTTGAACGCGCCGAACACCCCCATGACGCCCACGATCACCAGCCCCTCGACGACGGCCTGCACCACGACGTCGCGCTCCACCGGCCCGCCCACGGTGAAGCCTCCGAGCAGCGAGGGCAGCGTCACCTGCGGCAGCGTGAACCAGGCGTCGAGGCCGCTGTGCGTGGTGAGCGCCGTGAGCACCACCCGCAGGGCGGCGAAGGCCGCGCCGACCGAGACCAGCACCGGGAAGGCCCGGCGGAACGGTCCCGGCGCCGCCGACCGCTCCACCACCAGCCACGCCAGGGCCAGCACGAGGATCACCGACAGGGGGTTGGGGGCGAGCTGCACCGCCGCCGCACCGGCGGCGGCCCAGGTCACCCAGGTCCAGGCGTGCCACGGGCCGGGCTCGGCGTGCACCGTCACAGGATCCCCGACGGTACCCGCGCTGCGGATGCCCCGACCCGGGCCGCTCGGCGCGCGGTAGGCTTCCGCCCGACCGCGGTCGCCCACCGTGACCGCCACCGAAGGTGCGTCCGCAGCACCTGCTCGCAGGTGTGCCCGGAGCAGCGCAGGTGGGGGGAGGGGTGGGCTCCCGAGGTGTCGTGCGGCCGTCCCGGCCGTGACGGCCCCGGGCGGGGGAAGCCGGTGCGAGTCCGGCGCTGACCCGCAACTGTGATCGGCCTGCGAGCCGTCAGCCAGAGCGCCCGCCGCGGTCCACCGGTTCGCCGGTGCTCCCGTCGGTGCCGCCCCCACGGGCGGCGGAGTCGGCCCTCGAGGAGCGGGGCCGGTGGAGGAATGGCGATGGTTCGATCATCCGGGCGGCGCGGCGCCCGTCCCGTCCGTTCCGTGCTCGTCAGGTGCGCCCTGACCATCCTTGCGGTGGCGGGCGCGGCCGTCGCGCCCGCACCGAGTGCCGGACCGGCGCAGGCCGGCGCGCAGCCCCTCAACCAGGCGGCCGTGATCGTCGAGACCGGTGCCGGGACTTGGCGGACGGTGATCCGGTTCCCCCAGGAGTCCGTGAGCGGCATCGAGGCGCTGCGGCTCGCCGGCGCCGAACCGGTCACCTACGGCTTCGGGGGCCTCGGTACCGCGGTGTGCGCGCTGTACGGGGTGGGCCGCCCGGCGGGCCCGAACTGCCTCGGTGGGACCGACGGGGATCCCCGTTACTGGGCGTACTTCCGGGCCCCGGCCGGGACGGCGTCGTTCCAGTACTCACCGATCGGGGCCGGCGCCACCTCGGTACGCGACGGCGACGTGGAAGGGTGGCGCTGGGGCACCGGGCAGGCCCCCGCCTACCGGTCGCTGCCGGCGCTGGCCACCCCGACGGTCTCGGTCGGCGACGTGACCGTGCCCGAGGGCGACGGTGACCCGCGCGCGGCGCGGGTGACCCTCACCCTGTCGCGGCCCCGGGCGACCGACACCGAGGTGGTCGTCACCACGACCGACGGCAGCGCGCTCGCCGGGGTCGACTACCGGGCCCGCACCGACCGGGTGCGCACGATCCGGGCCGGACGGGTGCGGGCGAGCTTCGCGGTGCCGATCCTCGGGAACACCACGGTGCAACCCAACCGGACCCTCACGGTGACCGTCACCTCGACCTCGCCGGGCGTGCAGCTCGGGCGGGCGACGGGCACCGTCACGATCCTCGACGACGACGGCTGGGCGAGCGGCGCGTTCGGGGTCGGGGACGCCCGCGTCGTGCGCAGCGAGGAGCCGGGCACCTTGACGGTGGTTCGCGTTCCCGTCGCCCGTCGAGGCCCGGCCACCGGCCCCGCCACCGTGACCGCAACCGTCACGCCCACCGGCGCGCTCGACGGTCGCGACGTGATCGTGCCGCCGCCTCGGGTGCTGACCTACGAACCGGGGCGCCGGACGCGGTGGGTCACGCTACAGATCCCGGCCTCCGGACTGATCAGCGAGCGGACCGCCACCGTGAGCCTGTCGGCCCCGAGCGGGGCGGGGATCGGCCGTGGCACCGGCGTCGTGACCGTCGGCGGACGGCCGTGAGCGGCGTCGGGGGGTTCTCGGCTGCGGGTCGGGGCCCCGCAGCGCGCCCGAGGTCCCGGTCGTGAGCCGCCGGGCCGGCGGTGCGGTCCGCCGGTGCCGGACCCGGCTCGCCGCCGCGGTGGGCATGGTGGGTGTGCTGGCGGTCGGTGCGGCCGGTGCCCCGATGGGACCCGGCACCGCCCGGCCGGCCGGAGGGGCACCGGCGCACACCGCAGGGGTGATCATCGAGACCGGCGAGCGCACCTGGCGGACGGTCATCCGCTTCTCCGAGGAGGAGATCACCGGCGTGCAAGCTCTCGTGCTGGCCGACGCCGACCCGGTGCTCTTCTCGTACGCAGGGCTGGGCGCGGCGGTCTATGGCGGCTCGGAGGGCTTCAGCACGGTGATGATTGAAAAGCACGCCACCGGCGGCCAGGCCGGGGGCAGCTCCCGCATCGAGAATTACCTGGGATTCCCCAGCGGCATCAGCGGGGCAGACCTGGC
>CALEDW010000111.1 GCA_937949585.1 uncultured Acidimicrobiia bacterium | reverse complement strand
AGGGTCTGGGCGAACAGCATGAGCTCCAACGACACCGGCAGCGAGTCGCCGATGACCTCGGCCACCGGGCGAGGGTTGGGGAGGTAGTAGTTCCCGAAGTCCCCGCGGACGAAGCCGCTCAACCAGCGGCCGTACTGGGTGAAGAACGGGTCGTCGAGCCCGAGGTCACGGCGGAGTTGGTCCTTCTGGGCCTCGCTCCCGAACGGGATGAGCTTGGAAACGAGATCCTCGCTGCCGCCGACGAGCTTGGTGAGCACGAACGAGAAGAAGGTGACGATCCAGAGGACGATGAGGAGCCGCACCAACTTGCCGAGCAGTGTGCGCACCCCTCACCGTCCTCCGATCGTCACGCTCCGTCCGGAAGCGCTCAGCTCCGCCAGATCCCCAGCATCTGGTGGTAGCCGACGAACAGGTCGACCGCCTTCTCGTTCCCCGGCTTGCCGGTCTCGTCGGGCAGGTTCGGGCCGATCAGACCGTGGACGTTCGCCTTGTGGCCCACGAACCACTGCGAGTACCAGAGCCAGAGGTTGTAGGCCTGTTCCGACATCCGGCGGTTGAAGCGCTCGTACAGCTCGCGCCGCTTCTCGGGATCGGCGGTGACCCTCCCCTCGTCGAGGGCCTCGTTCATCACCGGGTCGTCGATCTTGTTGAAGTTCACCACCGACCCGCCCCGGAACCACACGAACATGGTGTCCGGGTCCTGGCCCGGGTAGTTCCGCCAACTGAAAGCGTCGACGGCGCTCCCGATCGCCTTGTTGATGATGGTGGCCTGGTCGACCGGGGCCGGCAGGTTCACGGTGATGCCGACCTTGGCCATCTGGCGCTTGATCTCCTGGGCGACCTGCTGCACGGTCTGGTCGAAGGTCGTCTGCAGCTCGAACTCGAACTTGCCCCCGTGGCGTGCCTTGTACCGCTCGACGAGCTTCTTGGCCTCCTCCGGGTCGTACTTCGGGAACCCCGGATCGTCGAGGTACCCCATGACCTTCGTGTCGAACACCTGGTCGGCGAACCGTCCCTTGCCCCGGTTGGCGATCTGGTTGAGGGCCTCGCGGTCGAGGGCCATGACCACCGCCTTGCGGGCGTCGAGGTCGTCGAACGGCGGGCGGGTGACGTTGACGAGCCCGTGGGCCACCTCTTGACGGCCTTCCGGCTCGGTGATCACCTCCACGCCCCCGAAGCCCTTCACGGTGTCGAGGTGGGACCATCCGAAGTGCGTGACGTCGAACTCGCCCGACTGCAGACCGTTGATCCGCTGGCTCGACTCGCCCTGGACCTTGAAGTCGATCGCGTCGAGGTAGGGGAACCCTTTGCGCCAGTAGTCCTCGTTGCGAACGACGCTCACCTCGCCGGTTTGGGGATCGAACCGGCGCAGCTTGAACGGACCGGTGCCGATCATGTTGGTGTCGCAGGTCTTGTTCTCGGCGAAGTTCTCGATCTGGGCCGGCGCCGCGATCCCCGTGCGGCCCGTGGCCCACAGGTAGGCGGGGAACGCCACCCAGGGCTTCTTCATCGTGACCACCACGGTGTCGGGTCCGGTGACCCGGGTGTCGGCGATGTTCTCGAACACGAACCCGAGCAGGATCCCGTTCCGCCAGGCGTCGATGTTGAGCTTCACGATCTCCGCGGTGAGCGGCGTCCCGTCGTGGAACTGCACCCCGTCGCGGATGACGATGGTCCACTCGGTGTAGTCGTCGTTGGGGGTCACCGATTTGGCCAGGTAGGGCGCATACACGTTGGGGTCGCGGGTGGGCCGGGTGAGGGTGTCGTAAATGGCCTCGGCCACCAGGATCCCCGAGATCGCCAGCTGGGCGCGGGGGATGCAGAACTGGGTGGTGATGCCCTCGAGCCCGTAGACGATCTTGCCGCCGTACTTCGGCTTGCCCTCGTCGCCGGAACCGGAGCCTCCGTTGCCGCCGCCACCGCCGCAGGCCGCCGCGGCGACGGCCACGACCACCATCGCCGCCAGGTATCGGCCGCCTCGTGATCCGCGCCTTCCTCGCATGCCACCCCCCACCTGGTCTGCCGGTCGCCGCCGGTCCCCTCGGACTCCACGGCTCGGCCTGAGTGAATCCGGGACCCCGCAACGTAGGGAGATCACCTCCCCATGTCAACCACCGTCCGGCACCTTGTGTAGCGCATCGGCGCCTCCCCGTGGTCGCGCCCTGCCGTCGACGTGCTCGAGGAAGAGACGCACGCCGTGCACCGCGTTCGCGGTGCGTACCGAGTGGAACACGTCGAAGGCGTGCGAGGCCCCCGGGATCTCCGCGTAGCAGACCGGCGACGTCGAGACTGCCCGGAGCGCCGCCACGAAGGCCCGGGCCTGGGCGACCGGCACCAGGTTGTCGGCCTCCCCGTGGATCACGAAGAACGGCGGTGCGTCCGGGCGCACCCAGGTGATGGGCGAAGCGTCCCGGAAGGGCTCCCGGGCCTCGGCCAGGGTGGTCCCCATGAACATCCGCTGGAACCGGACCCCGAGCCGGCGGACCCGCGGCCCGGCCTGCACCGCGTCGAACAAGGTGGTGAGGTCGTAGACCCCGTAGAACGGCACACAGGAGGCGACCCGGGTGTCGACGTCCTCGAACCCGGGCTGGAACCGCGGCTCGCCGGCGGTGAGGGCGAGCATCGCCGCCAGGTGACCGCCCGCCGAGCCGCCGGTGACGTGCACCCGCGACGGGTCGCCCCCGAGCTCGGCGATGTGACCGCGGATCCAGGCCAGCGCCCGTTTGAGGTCGACGAGGTGGTCGGGCCAGCGGGCCCGGGGGCTCAAGCGGTAGTTCGCGGCCACGCACACCCATCCCGCGGCGGCCATCTCCAGCATGAGGGGAAGCCCCTGCTGCTCCTTGGAGCCCACCACCCAGGCGCCGCCGTGCACCTGGAGCAGGACCGGGGCGGGCCGGTCGGTCCCGCCGGCGGGCCGGTACACGTCGAGGCGGTTCCGGCGTCCCGCCGGTCCGTAGGCCAGGTTGCGGATCCGCTCCACCCGTCGGTCCCGCAAATAGAGCGGGGCGACGAGCTGGCGCAGCGGGACCCGCCGTTCCAGCGGGGCGTCCTCGAGCCCGAGATCGGCGCTGAGCGTGGCGTCGATGACGGACGCCGAGGCCCGGGCCTCGAGGAAGAGCCGGACCAGCCCGACCCAGGACACGAAGGTGATCGCCAGACCGGCCCAGCCGGCCCAGTGCCGGAGCGCCCCGGCGGCGACGAACGCGCTGGCACCGACCGCCTGCCAGGCCAGGTGCCACAGGGCGAGCTCACCGGTGAACCAAGCGGCGAAGAACGAGACGGCGAGCAGGTGCCAGCGGCGCGAGGGCCGGAAGGCGTTCCAGGTGAACCAGGCCCCCCAGCAGCTGACGGCGAGGAAGAGCCACGACGCCACGTGGTCCACGAGCGGATTCTGTCCCAGCGTGGGAGAATGAGGCCATGCAGCGCCTGACCGGGCTCGACGCCGCGTTCTTGAACCTCGAGACCCCGGCCGCGCACATGCACGTGATGGCCGTGGCGGTGCTCAATCCCGGCACGGCTCCCGGTCCCGTGAACGCCGCCCGGGTCCGGCGCCTCGTCGAGGACCGCCTGCACCTCATCCCGCCGTTCCGGCGCCGCCTGGTGGAGGTGCCGTTCGGGCTCCACCACCCGCTCTGGGTGGAGGACCCCGGGTTCGACCTCGACTTCCACGTCCGGGCGGCGGCGCTGCCCGCTCCCGGCGGCGCCGCCGAGCTGGCCGACTTCGTCGGTGAGGAGGCCTCCCGACCGCTGAACCGGTCCCGCCCGCTCTGGCAGCTGTGGGTCGTGGAGGGCCTCGCCGACGGCCGGGTGGGGATCGTGGCGAAGGTGCACCACGCCGCGATCGACGGCGCGTCCGGGGTCGAGGTGCTCGCCCAGCTGGTCGACCTGGAACCGGAGGCGCCGGCGGTCGCCGATCCCGTACCCTGGCGGCCCGACCGGGTGCCCGGCGACCTCGAGCTCGTCCTCGGCTCCGCCCTCTCCCTCGCCCGGCAGCCCGTCCGGGCGGCCCGGGCGGTCCGAAACCTCGTGCGGGCCGGGGTGCGGCTCACGCGGCGGCTGCGCTCCGAGCCGGTGTCCTCGGGGGTGCCGTTCATGACCCCCCGCCTGCCCTGGAACGACGAGCTCACCCCGCACCGGCGGGTCGCCTTCGCGAACGTGTCGTTCGACGACGTGCTGCGGGTGAAACGGGCGTTCGGGGTGACGGTGAACGACGTGGTGCTCGCCGTGGTCGCCGGGGCCCTGCGGCGCCACCTCGAGGCCGCCGACGCCCTGGTGGACCGGCCGCTGGTCGCGGCGGTGCCGGTGTCGGTGCGCGCCGAGTCCGAGCGGTCCCGGGCCGGCAACCGGGTCTCGACGCTGTTCACCCGGCTCCCGACCCACCTCGAGGACCCCGCCGAGCGCGTGCGGGCCGTGGCCGAGGTCACCCGGGGCGCCAAGCGGGTGCACGAAGACCTCGGTCCCGGGACGCTCGCCGAGCTCACCGAGGTCATCGCCCCCGCCGTGCTCGCCGGTGGGGCCCGCCTCTACTCCCAGCTGCGGCTCGCCTCCCGGGTCCGGCCGGCGATCAACCTCATCGTGTCGAACGTTCCCGGGCCGGGCTTCCCGCTCTATCTGGCCGGGGCGCGCCTGGAACGGCTGTACCCGATGGGCCCCGTCCTCGAGGGGGTCGGCCTCAACGTCACCGTCATGAGCTACTGCGGGGGCGTCGACGTCGGGATCATGGGATGCCGGGAGACCGCCGGCGACCTCGACCGGCTCGCCGCGGCCGTCCCCGAGGCCCTCGCCGAGCTCGGCAAGGCCGCCGACGAGCACGGGCCCTGCGCGCCTGGCCTTCACCCCGGGAGTTCCTGACGTTAGAGTCAGGTTCGTCGGCGGCCGCCGGTCGTCGACCGGACGACGGCGCGACGGGGGGTGTGTGATGCGAGGTTCCGGGGCACGGTGGGCTCGCGGGGTCGCGGTCGTGGTGGTCGCGGCGCTGGCGCTGGCGGCGTGCGGGAACTCCGGGGGCGGTGAAGGCTCCAGCCGCACCACCAAGGCGACCGGTGGCGGCACCCGCCCGGTGGACGAGCCGGGGGTGACCGACACCGAGATCCGCGTCGGCGGTGTGGCCTCGATCACCAACCCGATCAACGGGCCCTACGGCGACGCCTGCAAAGGCGTGCAGGCCTACTTCGACATGGTGAACGCCGAGGGTGGCGTCCACGGCCGCACGCTGCGCCACGTGGCCTGCCGGGACGACCAGATGGCGAACAACCAGCGGGAGGTCGAGGCGCTCCTCGACCAGGACCAGGTGTTCGCGGTGCTTCCGGTGGCCACGATCCTGTCGTTCAGCGGTGCGCGGATCCTCGCCGAGCGCAAGGTGCCGACCTTCGGGTGGAACATCCAGAAGGAGTGGGAGGGCCCCGAGAACCTGTTCGGCGACAAGGGCGCGCTGTGCTTCGGCTGCCCGAGCGTGACCCTGGCCTGGTACCTCACCCAGGAGCGGGTGAGCAAGGCCGGTCTGCTCGCCTACAACGTGGCGCAGTCGGCCAACTGCGTGAAGGGCTACGAGGAGACCTTCTCGAAGTACCCCGTGGCCGAGGTCGTGTTCGCGACCAAGAGCCTGTCGTTCGGCCAGACCGACTTCTCGGCCGAGGTGAAGCAGATGAAGGACCGGGGGGTCGACGTCGTCATGCCCTGCGTGGACCAGGCCGGGGTCCTCAACCTGGCCAAGGAGATGCGCAAGCAGGGGCTGCGGGCCATCATGTGGCTCCCCAACGCCTACGACCACGCCTTCATGCGCCAGAACGGGGAGTTCTTCGCCGGTTCGCTCGTCGGGGTCCAGTCGGTGCCGTTCGAGACCCGGCCGCGGCCTCCGGGGTTGGCGAAGTACGAGCGGTGGATCCGCAAGGGCGGATACCCCCGCAACGAGCTCTCGATGGCGGGCTGGATCAACGCGGACCTGTTCGTCACGGGGCTGCGCAAGGCCGGGCCCGACTTCACCCGACAGAAGGTGATCGACGCACTGAACACGATCACCGACTACCGGGCGGACGGGCTCATCTCCGGCATCGACTGGACGGTGCGCCACACCCGGCAGTGGGAGGACCTCGACTGCGCAACCGCGGTGCGTGTGCGCCGCGACGGGACCTTCGAACCCGTGTACGGGAAGCCCGGCAAGCCCTACGTCTGCTTCCCGCATGAGCCGGCCCGGGTCCCGGAGCGGCCGGTCGAGTACCGCTGAGGATCGATGGCTGAGCCCGATCCAAGACCCGCGTCGCCGTGACCGATCTCGTCACCTACATCCTGCTGGGGATCCCCTACGGCTGCGTGTTCGCGCTCGTAGGGGTCAGCCTGGTGCTCACCTACAAGACCTCGGGCGTGTTCAACCTCGCCTTCGGGGCCCAGGCCTTCTTCGGCGCCGTCGTCTACTACCGCCTCCACGTCGACGCCGGGTGGCCCCAGATCCCGGCCCTGGTCGCCACCCTGGCCGCCTGCACCGCGGTCGGGCTGGTCCTGGAGCGGCTGGTCTTCCGGTACCAGCGGACCGCCCCGCCGCTGGCGCGGCTCGTCTCGGCGCTCGGCCTGCTGGTCGCCGGACCGGAGGTCGTGCGGATCCTCGTCCTCGGCGCCGGCCGCCAGACCTTCGGGATCCGGGGGATCTGGTGGGACGACAACGCCCTGTACCGGTTCGGCGACTGGGTCCTCGACGGCAAGCAGATGGCGATCCTGGTGGCCACGTTCGTGTCGGTGGTGGCACTCGGGGCGCTGTTCCGCTGGACCACGGTGGGCCTGCGGATGCGGGCTGTGGTGGAGAGCGCCCGGATGACCGAGCTCGCCGGGATCAACGCCGACCGGGTGGGGGCCTTCGCCTGGGGCCTGTCGAGCTGCTTCGCCGGTCTGGCCGGTGTCCTGCTCGCCCCCTACTCGGCCACGCTCAACGCCCCGGACTTCACGACCCTCCTCGTCGCCGCGATCGCCGCCGCCGCGTTCGGGCGCCTCTCCAGCATCCCGCTCACCGTGGTCGGCGGCCTGGGCCTGGGGATCGCGCAGCAGCTGCTGCGGGGCTACCTGCCCCAGACGAGCATCCTGGCCAAGAACCTGCAGCCCGCACTGCCGTTCCTGGCGCTCTTCGTGCTGCTGCTGGCGCTGCCCGCGCTCCGGCGCGGTCGCGACGTCACCGACCCGCTGGCCGGGGTGGCGCCGCCCCCGCCGGCGCTCGCCGCCGCCGAGCGCCACCCGGCGTTCACCTGGGGGGCCCGGGTGCTGGCGGTGGCGGTCGTCGGGCTGGTCACCGCCGGCGTGTTCACCACCTTCAGCTCGTTCTGGGTGAGCCTGCTCACCGAGGGTGTGATCTACGGGGTGATCTTCTGCTCCATCACGGTGATCACCGGCATGGCCGGGCAGCTGTCGTTGTGCCAGGCCACCTTCGCCGGGATCGGCGGCTTCGGCACCGCGCAGCTGGTGCAGGCCTTCGACCTGCCCGTGCTCACCGCGATCCTCGTCGGCGCGCTGCTCGCCGCCCTCGTCGGCGCGCTGCTCGCCGTCCCCGCGCTGCGCCTCGGGGGGATCTTCCTCTCGCTGGCGACCCTGGCCTTCGCCCTGATGTTCGACAACGTCGTCGTGCCGCTCGGGTGGGTCAGCGGCGGCACGGTGCGCCTCGAGGTGCCCCGGCCGGTGATCGGACCGATCGACTTCGCCGACGACGCCTGGTACTTCGCCCTGTGCGCAGTGGCACTGGCCGTGGTCGGCACCCTCACCATCCTCGTGCGCTCCGGTACCACCGGGCGGTTCCTCGCCGCCATGCGGGGCAGCGAGGTGGCGGCGCAGGCGATCGGCATCGACCCGGCCCGGACGAAGGTGACGGCGTTCGCGCTCTCGGCCGGCTTCGCCGGGTTCGGCGGCGGCCTGCTCGTCACCCGGATCGGGGCCGCCGAGCCCGAGCGGTTCGCGTACTTCTGGAGCCTGTTCTTCGTGGCGATCGTCGTGTCGCTGGGCGCCCGCACCGTCGAGGGCGCGGTGAACGCGGGGCTGGGCCTGGTGATCGCGCCGCAGGTGCTGAAGTGGGTCGGGCTGGTGGTATGCTTGTTGAGCTTGGCCGCTTGGGGGTTGAGCCTGTGGCGAGACATCATG
>CALEDW010000110.1 GCA_937949585.1 uncultured Acidimicrobiia bacterium | reverse complement strand
GGCCCGACCCGAGGTCCCGACCCTGGACGAGGTGCTGGCCGAGGTGGGGGACCTGTACCTGAACGTCGAGATCAAGCCGCCCGGTCCCCGTCCTGCGCCCGGTCCGGGGGTCGAGGAGATGACGGTGGCGGTGCTCCGCCGGGCCGCCCGGTGGGAGGGCGTCGTCGTGTCGTCGTTCGACCTGGCGGTCATCGACCGGGTGCGCGCGCTGGAGCCGCGCCTGGCCACCGGCTACCTCACGGTGGTCGATCCCCCGCCCCTGCAGGCGCTGGAGATCGCCCGGAGGCGCGGCCATCGGGCGATTCACCCGGTCGCCGCCGTCCTCGGGCCGGAGACCGCCCCGGGGATCTGCGCCGCGGCCGCAGCGGCCGGCCTGGACGTGAACACCTGGACCGTGAACGACGTCGACGAGGCCCGGCGGCTCGCGGCGGCCGGGGTGCACGCGATCATCACCGACACCCCCTACACCATCCGCCGGGCGCTCGAGCTCCCGTGAGCGGAGGTGGTGGGGCGGGTCCTCGTCACGGCGCCGGCATCACGACGCGCAGCGCGTCGGGCGCGTAGGAGAGCTCCAGGCGCTCCCGCTCGCCGAGGTAGTCGCCGTCCACCTGGTAGGGGAACGGGTCTCCGTCCGCCGAGGTCACCTCCGCCTTGGTGACCCCGGCGTGGTGGGAGACGTGTCGGCTGCGGCGCAGCAGCGACGGCCGCCAGAGCGCGGCGGCGGCGAGCCCCAGGAGCGTGAGGGTGCCGGGCCGGCGGAACACCGTGATCGACAGGGGCCGGTCGGGCCCCGCCTCCGGCGCCACCGTGATCGGCCGGCGGCCGAGGTAGGTGTAGGGGCTCGTGTTGGAGACGATCGCGAACACCCCGTCGGCGCCCGTCCCGTCGCTCGTCTCCACCCGGAATCGGGGCCGGCCGCGCTCGTAGCGGCGGAGCCACACGTCGGCGGCGGTCCAGGCGAACAGCGGGTGCGCGGCCACCTGCTTCAGGGCCGAGGCGCCGGCCTCGACGCGGGCGACGACGGCGGCGTCGAAGCCGATCCCGCAGTGGAACAGGAAATGGCGCCCGTCGACCCGACCGAGCCCCATCGGTCGGACCGACCACCGCCGCAACGCCTCGAGGAGCGCCGCGGTCGCGTCGACGGGATCGTCGGGCAGGCCGATCGTGCGGGTGAACACGTTCGTCGACCCGCCGGGGAGCGCGGCGAGAGCCGTGGGGGTCCCGGCGAGGCCGTCGGCCGCTTCGCTGACGGTGCCGTCCCCGCCGAGCACCGCCACCACTTCGGTCCCGGACCTCGCCGCCGCCCGGGCCAGCCGGGCGGCGTGGCCGCGGCGCACGGTCTCGGCCACCTCCAACTCGTGGTCGGCACGCAGGGCGGCCTCGATGACCACCCGCCGGCGCGGCGTCACCGACGACGCCGTGGCGTTGACCAGCAACAGCAGGCGCACGACCGGGCAGGCTATCGAGGTGGCCCGCGCCGGCGACCGGGACCCGTGGGCGGCCCTCCGGGCCGAGATCGAGGCCTGCCGCGCCTGCCCCCGCCTCGTCACCTGGCGCGAGCAGGTCGCCCACACCCGCCGGGCCGCCTACCGGGACCAGGTGTACTGGGGCCGTCCGGTTCCCGGGTTCGGCGATCCCCGGGCCCGGGTCGTGCTCGTCGGGCTGGCACCGGCCGCCCACGGGGGGAACCGGACCGGGCGGATCTTCACCGGGGACCGCTCCGGCGACTGGCTCTTCGCCGCGCTGTGGCGGGCGGGGTTCGCCGACCGACCGACGTCGGTGGCCCGCGACGACGGGCTGGCGCTCACCGACGCCTACGTCACCGCGGCGGTGCGCTGCGCACCGCCGCGGAACCGCCCCGACGCCGCCGAACGGGAGCGGTGCCGCCCCTACCTGGTCCGGGAGCTGAGGCTGCTGCGGCGGCGGCGGGTGGTGGTGGCCCTCGGCGGGCTGGCGTGGGCCGCGGTCTGGGCGGCGTTGGAGGAGGCGGGGCTTGCCCGCGCCCCTCGGCCCCGGCCCCCGTTCGCGCACGGCGCCGAGGTGCCCGCCGGGACGGTGACGGTGCTGGGCTGCTACCACCCCAGCCAGCAGAACACCTTCACCGGCCGTCTCACGCCCGCCATGCTCGACGCCGTGCTGGCCCGGGCCCGAGCGCTGGCGGATGCGCCGGCGGCCGGCGCGCTCAGCGCAGCAGCGACACCATCTCCCCGGCCGCGTAGGCCACGGCGATCGCGCTGAGCACGCCCGCGACCACAAGCCGCAGCGTCCGGTCGGAGGCGCGGATGGCCAGGTGCGCCCCGAGGCGAGCGCCGGGGATCACGGCGATGCTGAGCGGCGCGGCGTAGAGCCAGGCGATGTTGCCGAGCATCTGGTGGGTGACGGTGCCCGGCACGGCCAGGATCCCCACGCAGGCCAGGGAACTGCCGATCGCCTCCTTGATCGGGAGGCGCACCCAGCCGGTGAACGCCGGCACCATCACCAGCCCACCCCCGATCCCGAGCAGCCCGGAGAGGCTGCCGGCGGCCAGGCCGATGGAGCCGAGTCGCCACCACTCCTCCCGGCCGTCGGTCGTGGCCGTGTCGGGCGGGTCGGCGGGTTCCCCCTCCGCCGGCTCGGCATCGGCGGGGTCGGGGCGGGCCGGGGAGACGGCGGTGCGCACCGCGGTGAACGCCAGCAGCGCGGCGGTGGCCAGCATGAGCAGGTGCCCCTCGCCGGGTACGTGCGGCGCGACCAGCGCCCCACCCACCGACCCGAGCACCCCCGTGGCGCCGGTGAGGACCACCACCCGGGTGCGGATCAGCCCCTCCCGCCGGTAGCGCAGCGAGCCGCTGAGCGCCGAGGGCAGGATCGACGGCAGGGTGGAGCCCACCGCCTGCAGCGGGCTGGCCCCCAACGCCCGGATCGCCGGGGTCGAGACCACCGCGCCGCCGACCCCGAACATGCCGGACAGCACGCCGGTGGCGAAACCGGTCACCAGCGTGAGCATCAGCCGGGTCGACATGACCGGCGCAGCGTAGGCGCCACCCCGGTACCGGCTCGCGGTGCCCGGAGCCGTCCGGGGTAGCCTCGCTTCGATGACCGCCACCGCCGCTCGATTCCGGGGGGTCTACCTGCCCGTGATCACCCCCTTCGCCGCCGACGGCTCGGTGGCCCACGACGCGCTGGCCCGGCTCTGCGCCGACGCGCTCGATGCCGGCTGCACCGGGATCGTGGCGCTGGGTACCACCGGCGAGGCGGCCGCACTCGATCCCGACGAGCGCCGAGCGGTGATCGCCACCTGCGCCGAGGTGTGCGCGGCCCGCGGTGCGCCGCTGGTGGTGGGGGCGGGGACGAACACCACCGCCGCCAGCGTGGCCGCAGTGCGGGACCTCGAGGGCACCCCGGCGCTCGCCGGGGTCCTCGTCGTCGTGCCGTACTACGTCCGTCCGACCGAGGCCGGGATCGTGGCGCACATGCGGGCGGTGGCCGAGGCCAGCCCGGTCCCGGTGATCGTCTACAACATCCCGTACCGGACGGGTCGGGGCCTCGGGTCGGCCTCGCTGCTCGAGCTCGCCCGCTCACCGGGGATCGCCGGGGTGAAGCAGGCGGTCGGTGGCCTCGACGCCGACACCCTGCAGGTGCTGGCCGAGGCCCCCGACGACTTCGCGGTGCTCGGCGGCGAGGACCCGTTCGTGTTCCCCACGGTGCTGCTCGGCGGGGCGGGCGCGATCGCAGCCTCCGCGCACACCTGCACCGCCCGGTTCGTTGCCATGGTCGACTGCGCCCTGGCCGGCAAGGTGGAGGAGGGCCGGGCCCACCACGAGGCCCTGCTGCCCGTGGTGCGGGCAGGGTTCGCCGAGCCGAACCCGAGCGTCTGGAAGGGCGTGCTGTTCGCCCAGGGTCGCATCCCCACCGCCGACCTGCGGCCGCCGATGACCGCGGCGTCCCCGGAAGCCGTTCGCCGCTGTCTCGACGCGGTGGCCGCCGCAGGCTGAGGCGGGTGCCGGCTCAGGTGCCGGTCAGGGCGGCGTCGACGAGCGCTTCCTGTTCCAGGCGGTGCACCGTGAAGCTGCCCGTGGCCGGGCTCGCGCTCGGAGGTCGGCACACCCGCCGCACCGGCCTGCTCCCGGCGAGCCGACGCAGCCGGGGCGCGACGTACGACCAGGCGCCCATGTTCGCCGGCTCCTCCTGCACCCAGACCACCTCGGCCTCCGGGTGGCGGGCGAGGGTCCCGGCCAGCTCGCCCGCCGGCCAGGGGGCCAGCTGCTCCACGCGTACCACCGCCACCGGCCGCTCCCCCCGGGCGGCGAGCAGCTCGTGGGCAACCTTGCCGGTGCACACGACCACCCTGGTCGCCTGCGGCGGTGGGGACGGGTCGTCCAGGACGGGCCGGAACCCGCCGGTGAGCAGCTCGGCGACGGGCGAGCGGGTGGCCGGCTCCCGCAGCCCCCGCTTCGGGGTGAGGCACACCAGCGGGCGCCGGAGGGGACTGCGGACCTGGCGGCGCAGCAGGTGGAAGTACTGCGCGGCGGTGCTCGGCACCGCCACCCGCAGGTTCCCGTCGGCGTACAGCGCCAGGAACCGTTCCAGGCGCGCCGACGAGTGCTCCGGGCCCTGACCTTCGTAGCCGTGGGGGAGGAGCAGCGTCACGGTCGAGCTCTGCCGCCACTTGTCGGCGGCCGCCGCGATGAACTGGTCGATGATCGGCTGCGCGACGTTGGCGAAGTCGCCGAACTGCGCTTCCCAGGCCACGAACGCCTCCGGGTCGGCGAGCGAGTAGCCGTACTCGAACCCCAGCGCCGCGTACTCCGACAGCACCGAGTCGAAGACCATCACCGGGGCCTGCGCCTCGTCGAGGTGGGCCAGCGCGCAGTACTCCTCCTCGGTGTGCCGGTCGATGAGCACCGCGTGCCGCTGGCTGAACGTCCCTCGCCGGGTGTCCTGGCCGCACAGGCGGACCGGGGTGCCCTCGAGGGCCATCGACCCCAGCGCGCACAGCTCGGCGAGCGGCCAGTCGACGACGCCCGAGGCGTAGGCGTCCCGGCGGGCCTTGAGCAGCCGTTCCAGCTTGGGATGCACCGAGAAGGTGGGCGGCCAGGAGGCGAGGACCTCGACGATCCGGGCCAGGCGCTCCTCGGGGATCGCCGTGGGCACGGTGGGCTCGTCGGACGCCGTCACGTCGGCGTCCGGCTCGTCGGCAGGACCCGCGACCACGGCGACCGCCGGCGCCGGCGGCGGGGGCAGCGCCCGGGTCTCACCGAATGCGGTGTCGAGCCGCTCGCGGAAGGCCCGGAGGGCCGTCTCGGCCTCCTCGAGGCTCAGGTCGCCGCGGTTCACCAGCGTCTCGGTGTAGAGCTTGCGCACCGTGCGGCGCGCCCGGATCAGCTCGTACATGATCGGTTGCGTGAACGCCGGCTCGTCGGCCTCGTTGTGGCCCCACCGCCGGTAGCAGACCAGGTCCACCACCACGTCCTTGCAGAACCGCTGGCGGAACGCGAAGGCGAGGCGGATCACCCGTACGCAGGCCTCCGGATCGTCGCCGTTCACGTGGAAGATCGGTGCCTGCACCATCTTGGCCACGTCGGTTGCGTACACGCCGGACCGTCCCAGCTCCGGGGCGGTGGTGAACCCGAGCTGGTTGTTCACCACCACGTGGACGGTGCCGCCCACCTCGTAGCCCGGCACCTCGGAGAGGTTCAGCGTCTCGGCCACCACCCCTTGGCCGGCGAAGGCGGCGTCGCCGTGGATGAGCACCGGCAGCACGCGGTGGCGGGCGAGGTCGTGGTGGCGGTCGCCGATCGCCCGGGCCATGCCCTCCACCACCGGGTCCACCGCCTCGAGGTGGCTGGGGTTCGACGCCAGCTGCACCCGCAGCGACCGTCCCGAGGGTGCCCGGTGCTCCCCGACGGCGCCCAGGTGGTACTGCACGTCCCCGGAGCCCTGCACGCTGGCCGGGTCGGGGATCCCCTCGAAGGTGGCGAACAGCTCGCGGTAGCCCTTGCCGAGCACGTTCACCAGCACGTTCAGCCGGCCCCGGTGCGCCATGCCCAGCACGGCGTCGGTCACCCCGGCGTCCGCGGCGGCCGACAGCAGCGCGTCCAGCATCGGGATCAGGGTCTCGGCGCCCTCCAGGCTGAACCGCTTCTGGCCCAGGAACTTCGCGTGGAGGAACTCCTCGAAGGCCTCGGCGGCGCCGAGCCGGTCGAGGATCCGCCGCTGGTCCTCCGGGGGCAGCGGCGCCGGAGGGACCTCCACGGCCGCCTGCACCCACTCCTTCTGGGCCGGCTCCTGGATGTGCATGTACTCGACGCCGAGCGTGCGGGCGTATGCGTCGCGCAGGACCCCGAGGATCTCCCGCAGCGGCATCCGGGTCCGACCCAGGCGGCCGGCGCCGAGTGATCCGACCGGGAACTCGCGGTCGAGGTCCCAGATGCCCAGGCCGTAGTGGGCGACGTCGAGCTCAGGATGGGTGTGCGGCCGGCGGCGGCCGAGCGGGTCGAGGTTGGCGATCAGGTGGCCCCGGACCCGGTACATGTTGATCAGCTGGTGGACGTGCACCACCTTCTCGTTCATCACCGCCGCGTCGTCGGTGGCGCCGGTGTCGACGCTCCAGCGGGCCGGCTCGTAGGGCACCGCGAACGAGGCGAAGACCTCGTCGTAGAACCCGTCCTCCCCGAGCAGGAGCCGGTGGATCGCCGCCAGGAACTCGCCCGACGTCGCGCCCTGGATCACCCGGTGGTCGTAGGTGGAGGTGAGGGTGACCACATCACCGACGCCGAGGCGGGCCAAGGTCGCCGGGTCGGAGCCGGCGAAGGCGGCCGGGGGGCCGATGGCGCCGACCCCGAGGATGAAGCTCTGACCGGCCATGAGCCGGGGCACGGAGTGGACGGTGCCGATCATCCCCGGGTTGGTGATCGTGGCCGTCGTCCCGGTGACGTCGTCGGGGGACAGGCGACCGGCCCGCACCCGGCGGATCACGTCCTCGTAGGCGGCGAAGAACGCCGCGAAGTCGAGCCGGTCGGCGGCCTTGATGTTCGGCACCACCAGCCGCCGGGTGCCGTCGGGGTCGTGCAGGTCCACCGCCAGCCCGAGGTTCAGCCGGCGGGCCCGCCGTGTGCCGGGGCGCCCGTCGACGGTGACGTACGACTGCAGCATCGCCGGGACCTGCTCGACGGCCCGCACCGCCGCGTAGGCGATGAGGTGGGTGAACGACACCTTGCCGCGCCCGATCCGGGCGAGGTGGTTGTTGAGGATCTGGCGGTTCACCTGCAGCAGCTTCGCCGGCACCTCCCGCACCGAGGTGGCGGTCGGCACCGCGAGGCTGGCCTCCATGTGCTCGACGAGGCGCGCCGCGGCGCCGGTGAGCAACCGGGGCTCCTCGACCTCGGGCCCGGCCGGGCCGCCCGGCACCGCCGCGGGGGCGGGCGGAGCGGGCGGACGGGCGGGGCGAGGGGCGCCGCCGGTGGCGGGAGCGGCGGGGGTCTCGGGCGGCGGTCGGCCCGCCCCCGGGGTGCCCGGAGCGACCGGCGGCTCGTAGTCGCGCAGGAACTCCCTCCAGGCCTCGCTCACCCGGGAGGGGTCCTCACGGTAGAGCCGGTACATCTCCTCGATGAGCCCGACGTTGGGCCCCAGGTCGGCGGCGTGCCGGGCGGCGGGTCCGGGATCGGCGCCGGTCAAGACGCGAGCAGTTCGGCGGTCTGGAACGCGAGCTCGAGGCTCTGGCGGGCGTTCAGGCGCGGGTCGCACATCGTCTCGTAGCGCTGCTCGAGGTCGTCGGCGCCGAGCGCGTCGGCGCCGCCGAGGCACTCCGTCACCTCCGCTCCGGTCAGCTCCACGTGCACCCCACCGGGCCACACACCTTCGGCCCGGCAGGTGTCGAAGAAGGCCCGCAGCTCGGCCATCACGTCGTCGAAGTGCCGGGTCTTGTACCCGTTGGCGTGGGTGAAGGTGTTGCCGTGCATCGGGTCGCTCACCCACACCACGGGGTGACCGGCCTGCCGCACCGCCCGGATGATCGGGGGGAGCCGCTCCCCGACGCGCTCGGCCCCCATGCGGGCGACGAGGGTGAGGCGACCGGGTTCCCGGTCGGGATCGAGCACCCGGCACACCTCCAGGACCTCGGCCGGGGTGGCGTCCGGCCCCAGCTTCACCCCCACGGGGTTGTGCACCCCGGCGAGGAACGCCACGTGGGCGCCGTCGGGCTGGCGGGTCCGTTCCCCGACCCACAGGAAGTGCGCGGAGCAGTCGTACCAGTCGCCGGTGAGGCTGTCCTGGCGGGTGAGCGCTTCCTCGTAGGGAAGCAGCAGCGCCTCGTGCGAGGTGAAACAGTCGACCTGGTGGAGCTGCAGCTCCGCCTCGAGATCGATCCCGCAGGCGGCCATGAAGCGCAGGGCCCGGTCGATCTCCGCCGCGAGACGCTCGTATCGGCGGCCCTCGGGGCTGGCCGCCACGAACTCCTGGTTCCACTGGTGGACGCGGGCCAGGTCGGCAAAGCCCCCTTTGGTGAAGGCCCGCAGCAGGTTGAGGGTCGCGGCGGCGTGGTGGTACCCGGCGAGCAGGCGCGCCGGGTCGGGCCGGCGGGCCTCGGCGGTGAACTCGATCCCGTTCACCATCTCGCCCCGGAACGAGGGCAGGGTCACGCCCCCCCGGGTCTCGGTTGGCGACGAACGGGGCTTGGCGAACTGCCCGGCGAGCCGGGCCAGCTTCACGGTCGGCACCCCGGCGCTGTACGCGAGCACCACCGACATCTGCAGGATCACCTTGAGCTTGTCGCGGATGTCGTTGGCGGTGCACTCGCGGAACGACTCGGCGCAGTCGCCGGCCTGGAGCAGGAACGCCCGCCCGGTGGCGACCTCGGCCAGCGCGGCGCGCAGGGCGCGAGCCTCGCCGGCGAACACCAGCGGCGGCTGCCGCCGCAATTCGTCGACGACCGCCGCCAGGGCGTCCGGGTCCGGCCAGTCCGGCTGCTGGGCGGCCGGGCGCGCCCGCCAGGCGTCGGGCCGCCAGTCGTCCACCACGCGGGGGCCGCGGTGGGCAGCGTGCACGGCGCGCCTCCTCAGAGGTAGGCGCCCGGCGGCTGGCCGGGCCGGGCGGCTTCGAGCGCGCGGCGCTGGCGCATCTCCTCGAGTTGCTGCTGGGCCAGCGCCTGCTGGGTGAACAGCGTCGCCTGGATCCCGTGGAAGAGCCCTTCCAACCAGCCGACGAGTTGCGCCTGGGCGATGCGCAGCTCCGACTCGGTGGGGGTGTCACCCGAGAACGGGAGCACCACTTCGTCGAGCTCCTTCTGCAGCTCGGGGGACAGCACGCTCTCCAGCTCCGCGAGGGAGCGCTCGTGGATCTCGCGCAGCGCTCGACGCCCGGCGTCGTCGAGCGGGGCCCGGCGCACCTCGTCGAGCATTCCCCGCACCATCGAGGCGATGCGGATCAGTTTGGTCGGCCGCAGCACCTGCTCCTCGGGCGCCTCGCGTCCGTCGCCGGCCCGCCCGCCCGTCGGCTCGACGACCTCGGGTTGGGAGCCGCTGGTGGGGGGAAGCGTCCGCCCGGCCGTGTCGGTCACGGACCCCACGATACCGGGCGGCCGTGATCCGCACCCACGGGGAGGCGCCGCCCGGCGGGGGACCCGGACGTGGGGATCACCGACCGCCGGCCACCGGGGGGGTGCGACCTGCGCCCTCGCCCCGGGGCCCGGGGACACCCCCGAAGCGGTACGGTTCGGGATCCCGTCCCGGCTGGCAGACCCAGCACTCCCCGGTGCGCCCGGCGGCGAGGATGCGCACCACCGCCTCGGCGATCTCCTCGGCGGGGATGAGCGGGAACCCGGCGGCGGCGAAGGCGGTCTTCACCTCGGGGCTCAGGATGTTCGTGTCGGTCATCCCCGGGTTCACGGCGTTCGCGGTGATCCCTTCGGCGGCCAAGGTCGGCGCGATCGAACGGATGAAGCCGACGACCGCGTGCTTCGTGGCCACGTAGACCGGGTCGGGCGGGAAGGGCATGATCCCTGCGAGCGAGCTGGTGGCCACGATCGCGCC
>CALEDW010000109.1 GCA_937949585.1 uncultured Acidimicrobiia bacterium | reverse complement strand
TCCGGAACAGGTCCTTGAACGACGGGCACAGCCGCACGCAGACCCGGCAGTCGGAGCAGATCTGGAACGTACGGTCACGCTCGGCGCGGGCCTCGGTCGGGTCGTAGTAGCCGGGTGCGAGCGGGTCGTACAGGTGCGTCGTGGCCACGGCGCCCCCCTTTCCGGGACGTGGGACGGCCCCGGGGGCGGTGGGACCCCCGGGGCCGTGGGCGGGCGGGACGGGTCAGGCCTGGACCGACTCGAGGCCGGCGGTGAACCGGCCGGCGTGGCTCTTCTCCGCCCGGGCAAGCGTCTCGAGCCACTCGGCGATCTCCTCGAAGCCCTCTTCCCGCGCCGTCTTGGCGAACCCCGGGTACATCTCGGTGTACTCGTACGTCTCCCCGGCGATCGCCGACCGCAGGTTGTCGGCCGTGGATCCGACCGGCTCGCCGGTCACGGGGTCGCCGGTCTCGGCGAGGAAGTCGAAGTGCCCGAAGGCGTGGCCGGTCTCGCCCTCGGCCACCGAGCGGAACAGGGCCGCGACGTCCGGGTACCCCTCCACGTCGGCCTTCTGGGCGAA
The DNA here is from genome assembly GCA_937949585.1 of uncultured Acidimicrobiia bacterium. Lineage (GTDB taxonomy): Bacteria > Actinomycetota > Acidimicrobiia > IMCC26256 > CALEDW01 > CALEDW01. The sequence goes on along the minus strand of CALEDW010000109.1, from coordinate 2,446 downwards.
GTACAGGTAGCGCCGGTTGGCCTGGCTCTCGCCTGCGAACGCCTCTTTGAGGTTCGCCTCGGTCTTGGATCCCTTCAACTGCGGCATGTCGCCTCCTGTGTCTCGTGCGCTGTCTCGTGCGCTGTCTCGTGCTCGGTTCGGCGCACCGTCGCACCGCCCGGTGCCCGATGCGGCCCGCCGGCAGCCGCCTCGCACGCGGCGCAGGTGCCCCGGACGATCACCTCCACCCGCTCCGCCCGGAAGCCGGGCGTGGCCGGCGGGGCCGGGGCCTCCACCGCCACGTCGTCCATCCGGCCGCAGCGGGTGCAGACGAGGTGGTGGTGCGCCTCCTCGACGTTCGGGTCGACCCGTACCTGGCCCGTCCCCACGTCGAGGACGTGCACCTCACCGAGCCGGGCGAGGTCGTGCACCGTCTGGTACACCGTGCGCAGCGACACCGTGGGCATCTCGGCCCGCACCCCGGCGTGGATGGCCTCGACGGTGGGATGGGTGTCGTTGCCGGCGAGGAGCCGGAACACGGCCTGGCGCTGCGGGGTGACCCGCAAACCGTGCGCCCGGAACCGGGCGGTGAGCTCCTCGACGCTCTTCACGCCTGCACTTTATCAGCAATAGTTGTCAGGAACAAGGAGCTGCTGAGTGACCTGCGTCACTGCGGGCGGTGCCGGGCGAGCCAGGCCTCCCGCAACTGCGGCTTGCGGACCTTCCCGTTGGGGTCGCGGGGCAGTTCCTCCACGAACTCCACCACGCGGGGCCGCTTGTAATCGGCAAGGTGTTCCCGTACCCAGGCGATCACATCGTCCTTCCGCAGCGTCGCGCCCGGCCGGGGCTGCACGACGGCGTAGAGCACCTCTCCCCAGGTCTCGTCCGGCAGGCCGAGCACCGCCACGTCGACCACGTCGGGATGGGTGAGCAGGCAGTCCTCGATCTCCCGCGGGTAGATGTTCACCCCGCCGGAGATCACCATGTCGGACTTCCGATCGGTGAGGTACAGGTAGCCGTCCTCGTCGAGGTAGCCGGCGTCCCCCACCGTGAAGTAGCCCTGCCGGTGGGCCGCGGCGGTCTTGTCGGGATCGTTGTGGTAGCGGAACGACGACCCCGCGGGGCGGACCCAAATGGTGCCCGCCACACCGGCCGGGCAGGGGTTGCCGTCGTCGTCGAGGATGAGGAACTCGGTCCCCGGGTAGGGCCGCCCGACGCTGCCGGGGTGCTCGAGCCACTCCTGCGGCGAGATGACCGTGCCGCCACCTTCAGAGGCCCCGTAGTACTCCCAGACCTTCTCGGGGCCGAAGAAGTCCATGATCGCCCGCTTGAGCGGCACCGGGCAGGGCGCGGCGGCGTGGATCACCAGCCTCAGCGACGACACGTCGGCGCCCGCGCGCACCGCCTCGGGGAGGGCCAGGATCCGCTGGAAGTTGGCCGGCACCATGTGGGCCGTCGTCACGCGATGCGCGCCGATGAGCCGCAGCGCCTCGGCGGCGTCCCAACGACGCATGAGCACCACCGTGGCCCCCAGGGCCAGGTGCATCTGCGCCCAGTACGACGGCCCGGCGTGGTAGAGGGGCCCACAGCACAGGTGCACGTCGCCGGGCCCCAGGCCCCACGTCGCGCCGCCCGCGGCGACCCCGGCGGCCCGACGGCGGAAGTCGTCGGGGGCGACGGCCACGCCTTTCGGGCGCCCGGTGGTCCCAGAGGTGTAGGCCATGGTCGTCGGCCAGCCGTCCCCGATCGCGTCGGGATCGTCGACCTCCCCGGCGGGTGCGCCGGCCAGCCGCTCCTCGAAGGCGGCGTCGTGCACGAGCCGTGGCGGTGTGGTCCGGGCGACGGCGGACTCGAGGTGCGGATCGACGACCACGGCCGCCGCACCCGAGTCCTCCACCACCCAGCCTGCCTCGTCGGCCTTGAAGTGGATGTTCACCGGCACCACCACCGCCCCGAGGCGGCCGCAACCGTGCACGACGGCGAACCAGTCCGGGTGGTTCTCGAGCATCACCGCCACCCGGTCGCCGCGGCGCACCCCGGCGGCGGCCAGGACGTGGGCACAGCGCCGGGCCCGGTCGTCGAGCTCGCCGTAGGACGTCGCCCGGCCCTCGAAGACGAGCGCGGTGTGGTCGGGACGAAGGCGGGCCTGGGCGAGCAGCCCGGCATCGGTGGGTGGGGCGAGAGGTTCGGTCATACCCCGATCTTGCCTCGCCGGGGGCCACTTGTGCTGACGCGCGTGTCAGGTAGGCTTCGCCGCATCGTGGAACAGGCGCTCCTCCTCACCGGCATCGGCGGCCAGGGGATCCAGTTCGCCGCCGAGGTGATCGCCCGGGCGGCGCTGGCCGAGGGCCACCACGTCCTGCTGTTCGGGGTCTATGCCGGGGCGATGCGGGGCATGAACACCGACGCCACCGTGGTGATCGGCGACGCGCCGGTGGTCGCACCCCCGATCGTGTCCCGCGCCGAC
>CALEDW010000108.1 GCA_937949585.1 uncultured Acidimicrobiia bacterium | reverse complement strand
GGCGCTCACGAGCCTCACCACCGGCCTGGCGCCGATCGACCACGGGGTGGTCGGGTTCCGCATGCGGGTCGACGGGGCGGTGCTGAACGTGCTGCGCTGGGAGGTGCCGGCCGGGCGGCGCCCGCCGGACCCGTTCACGGTGCAGCGCCAGAGCGCGTTCGGGGGGCGCCCGGTGCCGGTGGTCACCAAGGCCGAGTTCGCCGCCACCGGGTTCACCGCCGCCCACCTGCGGGGCGCCCGGTTCGTGGGCTGGCGTTCCCCGTCGACGCTGGTGCACCACTGTGCGGTGCTGGCCGGCGCCGGGGAGCCGTTCGTGTACGCCTACTACCCGGGGATCGACAGCGTGGCGCACGAGTTCGGGCTCGCCCACTCGGCGTTCGTCGGCGAACTCCGTTTCGTCGACGACCTCGTGGCCCGGCTGCTCGATGCGCTCCCCGAGACGGTGACGCTCGTGGTGACCTCGGATCACGGCCACGTCGAGGTCCCCGAGGAGGGCTGGCGGTCGCTGGCCCCCCTCACCGAGCTCTGCGCGGCCGTGGCCGGGGAAGGCCGGTTCCGGTACCTGTACGCCCGGCCGGGTGCGGCGGCGGAGTTGGCGGCCGCGGCGGCCGCGTGCTTCGAGACGGAGGCGTGGGTCCTGCCCCGGGAACGGCTCCTCGACGAAGGCTGGCTGGGCCCGCCGCCGGCGCGGGCCTCGGTTCGCCGCCGGGTCGGCGACGTGACCCTCGCCGCCCGGGGCCCGGTGGCGTTCCGCGACCCGGAGCTGCCCCGCGAGGCCGAGCTGCGGGGCCTGCACGGGTCGTGCACGGCCGCCGAGATGCTGGTACCCCTGCTCGCCGGTCGGGGTCGGGCCCGGTGAGCAGGCCTCACGCCGCCGTCGTTGCGACCGCGGGGGACGATGGCCTACGGTGGCGGGTTACACCGTTGTGATTCCGAGAGGGGCCGACGGCGGGCCGTGACGTCATCATCGTTCTGCCACCTGCACCTGCACACCGAGTACTCGATGCTCGACGGGGCCTCCCGCATCGCCGAGGTCCTCGACGTTGCCGCGGCCGACGGCCAGCCCGCCGTCGGGATCACCGACCACGGGAACATGTACGGCGTCCTCGACTTCTACCGGCTCGCCCGTGAGCGCGACCTCACGCCGGTGCTGGGGATGGAGGGGTACTTCACCGACGGGAGCCGCTTCGACCGACCCCGCCGACACGACCACCACGTCTACCACCTCACCCTGCTCGCCGAGACGACGCTCGGATACCACAACTTGATCCGGATCTCGTCGTACGCATTCCTCGACGGCTTCTACTACCACCCCCGCTCCGACTGGGAGCTCCTCGAACGCCACCACGAAGGGGTGATCGCCACCAGCGGCTGTTTGGGCGGGCTCGTCTGCCAGCGCCTGCTCGCCGGCGACCGGGCCGGCGCCCGGGAGGCGGCCGCCCGGTTCCGGGACGTGTTCGGTCCCGAGCACTTCTTCATCGAGATCCAGGACCACGGGCTGGCCGAGGACCGGATCGTGAACCCCCAGCTCGTCGAGCTGGCCCGGGAGATCGGCGCGCCGCTGCTGGCCACGAACGACAGCCACTACACCCACGCCGCCGACGCCGAGGCGCACGACGCGCTGCTGTGCGTGCAGACCGGGGCGAAGATCCACGAGACCGACCGGCTCCGGTTCGGCTCCGAGGAGTTCTACCTGAAGTCGGCGGCGGAGATGCGGGCCCTGTTCGCAGACCTCCCCGAGGCCTGCGACAACACGCTGTGGGTGGCGGAGCGGGCCGACGTCGACATCGCGTTCGGTCAGACGATCCTGCCCGCCTTCCCCGTGCCCGAGGGGCACACCGAGGCCAGCTACCTCGCCGAACTCACCTGGGACGGGGCGCGTCGGCGCTACGGCGATCCTCCGCCCGCCCACGTGGTCGAGCGGATCGACCGGGAGCTCGGCGTGATCTCCTCGATGGGGTTCGACGCCTACTTCCTCATCGTCTGGGACCTCGTGCAGGCCGCCCGCAGCCGGGGCATCCGGGTGGGTCCGGGGCGCGGCTCGGCGGCGGGCAGCTGCGTGGCCTACTGCCTGGGGATCGTCGAGATCGACCCCATCCGCCACGGGCTCCTCTTCGAGCGGTTCCTGAACCCGGGGCGGAGGCAGATGCCCGACATCGACATCGACTTCGACTCCCGCTTCCGGGGGGAGATCATCCGCTACGCCGCCGAGCGCTACGGCGCCGACCGCGTCGCGCAGATCATCACCTTCTCCACGATCAAAGCCCGGGCCGCGGTGCGGGACGCGGCGCGGGTGCTCGACTACCCGTACGCGGTGGGCGACCGCATCGCCAAGCTCATGCCCCCGCTGATCATGGGGCGGGACACCCCCCTGCGCGCCTGTCTCGAGCTCGACCCGGCCCACGAGGACGGGTACAAGATGGCCGCCGAGCTGCGGGCGCTGTACGAGTCGGACCCCGACGCCCGCCGGGTCATCGACGTGGCCCGCACGCTCGAAGGCCTGCGGCGCCAGGACAGCGTGCACGCCGCCGGTGTGGTGATCACCCGGGAGCCGCTCACCGACTACCTCCCGGTGCAGCGCAAGCCGCAGCCGGGCGGGCGGGCCGAGGACGCCCCGATCGTCACCCAGTACGAGCTGCACGGCGTCGAGGCGCTCGGGCTGCTCAAGATGGACTTCCTCGGGTTGCGCAACCTCGACGTCATCGAGATCGCCCTCGACCTCATCGAGCGCAGGACCGGACGCCGCCCCGACATCGACCGGGTGCCGCTCGACGACCCGGCGACGTTCGAGCTGCTGCGCCGCGGTGACACCGTCGGCGTGTTCCAGCTCGAATCCCCGCCGATGCGGGCGCTGCTCCGGTCGATGGCGCCGACCACCTTCGAGGACGTCTCCGCGGTGCTCGCCCTGTACCGACCGGGCCCGATGGCCCAGAACTGGCACCACGAGTACGCCGACCGCAAGAACGGGCGCAAGCCGGTCACCTACGACCACCCCGACCTCGAGGAGATCCTGGCGGAGACCTACGGCCTCATGGTGTACCAAGAGCAGCTCATGCGGGTGAGCCAGAAGCTCGCCGGCTACAGCCTCGAGGAGGCCGACGACCTCCGCAAGGCCACGGGGAAGAAGGACCGGGAGCTCATCGCCCAGCAGCGCACGAAGTTCGTGGAGGGCTGCGTCCGCAACGGGCACGACCGGGCGTTCGCAGAGCGGTACTTCGACACCATCGAGCCGTTCGCCGACTACTCGTTCAACAAGAGCCACACCGTCGGCTACGGGCTCCTGGCGTACCAGACGGCCTGGCTCAAGGCGAACCACCCGCGCGAGTACCTGGCCGCCCAGCTGACGAGCGTGAAGGCCAACAAGGACCAGACCGCGGTCTTCCTCGGCGAGTGCCGCCAGCGCGACATCCCGGTGCTGGTACCCGACGTGAACGGCTCCGAGTCCGACTTCACCGTCACCGACGACGGCGCGATCCGCTTCGGGCTCTCTGCGGTGCGCAACGTGGGGGAGGGGGTGGTTCGCGCCGTCGTGGAGGAGCGGGCCCGGGGCGGGCCCTACCGGGACTTCCACGACTTCTGTGCCCGGGTCGACGCGGGGGTCCTCAACAAGCGGACCGTGGAGTCGCTCATCAAGGCCGGGGCCTTCGACAGCCTCGGTCATCCCCGGCGCGGCCTGCTCGAGGTGTTCGAGCACGTCGTGGATCGGAGCCTGGCCGCCCGGCGCCAGCGCGAGGCGGGGGCCCTCAGCTTCTTCGATCTCGCCGACCACGCCGACGAGCCCGGCGCCTTCGACGACCGGATCGCGGTACCGGAGGTCGAGTTCACCAAGACCGAGCGGCTCGCCCACGAGAAGGAGATGCTGGGGCTCTACGTGTCCGACCACCCGCTCATGGGTGCCGAGCACGCCTTGCGCCGCCACACCGACGCCACCGTGGCGGACCTGCGGGACCTCCGGGACGGGGAGGTGCGGACCGTGGGCGGGGTGATCACCGGGCTCAACCGCCGGTACACCAAGCGGGGTGACGCCATGGCCACCTTCAGCCTCGAGGACCTCGAGGCCGCCGTCGAGGTGATGGTGTTCCCCAAGACGATGGCGCAGGTCGCCGACCTGCTCGCCGACGACGCCCTCGTGGTGGTGAAAGGACGCCTCGACGCCCGCGACGACGAGCGCAAGCTCATCGCGTTGGAGGTGACCCGCCCCGAGCTGCCCGCCGACGGCGTGCCGCCCCTGCGGCTGCGGGTGCGGGCGGGGGGCCTCGGCCCCGACCGGCTCCGGCGCCTGCAGGAGGTTCTGTCCGAGCACCCGGGACCGGTCCCGGTGTTCGTGCACGTGGAGGAGCCGGGACGGACGGTGGTCGTGCGTCTGGCCGACACGTTCCGGGTCGACGACCGCAACGGGTTGTACGCCGAGCTGCGGGTCCTGCTCGGGCCCGACTGCATCGTCCGCTGAGCCGGACCGCGGGTTGGGGGGGTGCGCAACGGCGTGCCATGCTTGGCGCGATGCGCATCGGCGTGCTGGGGGCCACCGGCCCCGCGGGTCGGGGGCTGGCGGCCCGGCTCGCCGACAACGGGTTCGAGGTCCTGGCCGGCTCGCGCGACCCGGCGAAGTCGGCCCGGGTCGTCGCCGAGCTGCAGGACCGCTGGGGGCGCCGGGTGGCCGGGATCCGGCCCGTCGCCAACCACGCCGCCTGCGACGCCGACGTGGTGATCGTGGCGGTGCAGGCCGACGCCGCCCTCGCCACCGCCCGGTACTTCGCCGACCAGCTGGTGGGCCGGATCGTGGTGTCGATGGCCAACAACCTCGTGCGCCGGGGTACCGAGTTCAACGCCGTGCTCCCGCCGCACGGCTCGATCGCCAAGGAGATGCAGGCGCTGCTCTGGCGCTCCAAGGTGTGCACCGCGTTCCACCTCGTGCCGGCGGCGGAGTTCGTGGACCTGAGCCTGAAGATGGCCAGCGACGTGGTGGCCTGCGGTGACGACGACGGGGCGCGGCGAACCCTGATGGAGCTCATCGCCGCGATCCCCGACCTGCGGGCCTTCGACGGCGGGTCGCTGGAGAACGCGGTCGGCATGGAGACCTTCGCCGCGGTGCTGCTCACCATCAACCTCCGCCACAAGGTGCGGGCGAGTCTCAGGCTCGGCGGGATCCCGTGACGATCCGGCTCTACGACACCGCCCGGCGGGCGGTGGTCCCGTTCGCGCCCGGCCGGGTGGTGCGGATCTACGTGTGCGGGATCACCCCCTACGACGCCACCCACCTCGGGCACGCCGCCACCTACCTCACCTACGACCTGCTGGTGCGGCGCCTCACCGAGCTCGGGCACGAGGTGCGGATGGTGCGCAACGTCACCGACGTCGACGACTCCATCCTCCCCAAGGCCCGCGAGTTGGGGGTGGGATACCTGGAGCTGGCCGACCGGGAACTGGCCCGGTTCCACGCCGACATGGATGCCCTGGGGATGCGACCACCCGAGCGCGAGCCCCGGGTCACCGAGACGATCGGCGAGATCATCCGGATGGTGGAGGGGCTGCTCGACGCCGGCCACGCCTACCTCACCCACGGCACCGCCTACTTCGACACCTCGACCTTCCCCCGCTTCGGTGAGCTCAGCCACTACCGCCGCGACCAGATGATCCGGCTGGCCCGGGCCCGGGGCGGGAACCCCGACGACCCCCACCGGCGGGACCCGCTCGACTTCGTGCTCTGGCAGCCCTCGCTGCCCGACGAGCCGGCCTGGCGGGCGCCCTTCGGGGTGGGCCGGCCGGGGTGGCACATCGAGTGCTCGGCTATGGCCCTCCAGGAGCTCGGCCCCACCCTCGACCTGCACGGGGGCGGCACCGACCTCATCTTCCCGCACCACGAGTGCGAGGTGGCCCAGAGCGAGTCGTTCACGGGGGAGCCGTTCGTTCGCCACTGGCTCCACTCGGCGATGGTGGCCTACGAGGGCGAGAAGATGAGCAAGTCGCTCGGGAACCTCGTGTTCGTCAGCGACCTGCTCGCCGATCACGACCCCCGCGCGGTGCGGCTCGCGCTCATGCGCCACCACTACCGCTCCGGGTTCGAGTGGCACGACACCGACATCTGGGACGGCGACGCCCTCTTGCGCCGACTGGTCGCAGCGGCGACGGCCCCGGCCGGGCCGGACCCACGGCCCTTCGCCGCCCGGGTGCGGGACGCGCTCGACGCGGATCTCAACGCACCGGCGGCCCTCGATGCCCTGGCCGAGCTCGCCGACGCCGTGCTGTCGGGCGGGACCGATCCCTCCGCACCACAGGTGCTCGTCGAACTCGGCGACCTGGTCGGCCTCGACCTGCGCCGGCCGGTGCGCTGAACGCCCGCCGGACCGGCGCCGACGTCGGCCGCGAGGCCTCCCGGTCCGGTGCCCGGGCGGCGGCGGGGACGGTCGCCTAGCCGCCGACGTGGGCGGCGAGCGCGTCGAGGCCCGTCCGGTAGACGTCCAGGATGAGCGGCACCATCTCGTCGGGGCGCACCTCCAGCTCCCAGGTCACCCGACAGCCGGCGTCCGCCGCGGTGACGGTCAGGACCGCCTCGTGCGCCTCCACCGGGGCGCCGTCGACGATCCGGTACCGCAGCCGGCGGGCGTCGGGGTCGCACTCGAGGCGCTCCTCGCGCAGGGTCATCCCGCCGAGCTCGATCTGGCGAACCTCGCCGTCGAGCGTGCAGGCCTCCACCCCGGGCAGCCAGCGGTCGATGCCGCCGAAGTCGGCGACCACCTCCCAGACGGTGTCGGGGTCGGCGGCGATCTCGCGGGTCACGGCATCCCGGGCCATCGGCGGAGGCTAGGTCGCCGGTATCCTCGCCGGCCAATGCCGGCCGACCCGATCAACGTGACCCTGCCCGACGGCTCCTGCGTCACCGTGCCGCCCGGCGCGACACCCGCCGAGATCGGTGCCCGCTTCGCCCCCACCACCGTGGCCGACGCGGTCGCGGCGCGGGTCGACGGCACCGTCGTCGACCTCACGCGACCGCTGCACACCGACGCCAAGGTGGAGTTCGTGGCCGCCGCGAGTCCGGAGGGACGGGAGGTGATACGGCACTCGACCGCGCACCTGCTCGCGCAGGCGGTGTTCGACCTGTTCCCCGGTGCGCGCTACGCGATCGGCCCGGCGATCAGCGACGGCTTCTACTACGACTTCGAGTTGCCGGAGGGGCGGCACTTCACCGACGAGGACCTCGGTCGCATCGAGGCCCGCATGCGCGAGCTGGTGGCCGAGGACCAGCCCTTCGTGCGGGAGGAGGTCGACCTCGCCGCAGGCCGGGAGCTCTTCGCCGACCAGCCCTACAAGCTCGAGATCATCGACCGGGTCAGCGGCGGTGAGGCCGACGAGGAGGACCGGCACGACTTCGCCGGGGGCTCGACCGTGACCGTGTACCGCAACGTGCGGCCCGACGGCACCGAGGCCTACCGCGACCTCTGCACCGGCCCGCACGTGCCCTCGACGGGCCGGCTCGGGGCGTTCCGGCTCCAGCGGGTGGCCGGGGCCTACTGGCGGGGTGACGAGCGCGGCCCGCAGCTGCAGCGCATCTACGGCACCGCCTGGGAGTCGCCGGAGGCGCTGGCCGAGCACCTGGGGCGGTTGGAGGAGGCCGCCCGCCGCGACCACCGCCACCTGGGGGTGGCGCTCGACCTGTTCTCGTTCCCACCCGAGATCGGCTCCGGCCTGGCCGTGTTCCACCCCCGTGGCGCCACGCTGCGGGCGGTCATGGAGGAGGACTCCCGCCGCCGGCACGCCGCCGCCGGCTACGAGTTCGTCTACTCGCCGCACATCACCAAGCGTGCCCTGTTCGAGACCTCGGGGCATCTGGAGTGGTTCGCGGAGGGGATGTTCCCGCCGATGGAGCTCGACGGGGGCACCGAGTACTACCTCAAGCCGATGAACTGCCCGTTCCACATCCTGATCTACCGGAGCCGGATCCGTTCCTACCGTGAGCTGCCCCTGCGGTTCTTCGAGCTGGGCACGGTGTACCGCTACGAGAAGTCGGGGGTGGTGCACGGCCTGACCCGGGTCCGGGGCATGACCCAGGACGACGCGCACATCTTCTGCACCCGGGAGCAGATGCCCGACGAGATCCGTTCCATCCTCGACTTCGTCCTCGAGGTGCTGCGCGACTACGGGCTCGACGACTTCCACCTCGAGCTGTCGACCCGGCCGCCGGGTAAGGCGGTGGGCCGTGACGACGAGTGGCAGGAAGCCACCGACGCGCTCGCGGCGGTGGCGGAGGCGGTCGGACTCGACCTGCACCTCGACGAGGGCGGCGGCGCCTTCTACGGCCCGAAGATCTCGGTGCAGACCCGGGACGCGATCGGCCGGTCGTGGCAGATCTCGACGGTCCAGCTCGACTTCCAGCTGCCGCAGCGGTTCGACCTGCACTACGTCGGCGCCGACAACCAGCGCCACCGCCCGATCATGATCCACCGAGCGCTGTTCGGCAGCGTCGAGCGGTTCCTGGCCATCCTCGTCGAGCACTACGCCGGGGCGTTCCCGCTGTGGCTCGCGCCGGTGCAGGTGGTGGTGACGGGCGTCGCCGACCGTCACGACCCCTACGCGTTCCGGGTGGTCGATCGGCTGCGGGCCGAGGGGTTCCGGGCGGAGCTCGTCCCCGCCCACGGCGAGTCGCTGGGGGCGCGGATCCGGCGGGCCAAGGGCGACAAGGTGCCCTACGTCTGCGTGGTCGGTGACGCCGACGCCGAGGCCGGCACCCTGGGGGTCAACCGGCGGGCCGCCGAGCGGCCGGAGCGTGACGTCGCCGTCGACGAGTTCGTGGAACGGCTCCGGGCCGAGGTCCTCGAGCGCGCCGCGGCCCCGGGCGGGCCGTGACCGGCCTCACCCGCCTCTGGGCCGGGTGGCGCGACGCCTACGTGCAGGCGGGCGGGGCCCCGGCGGCGCCGGGTACCTGCCTGTTCTGTGCCCTGCCCGCCGCCGGCGACGAGGAAGGGCTCATCCTGGAGCGGGCCCCGGCCACCTTCACGGTGATGAACCTCTACCCGTACACGTCCGGGCACGTGATGGTCGCGCCTCGCCGCCACGTCGCCTCCCTGGTCGATCTCACCGATGCCGAGGCTGCCGGGCTCATGGGTGCGCTGCGCCGGGCGCTGGCGGTGGTGCAGCGCACCTACGACCCCGACGGCGTGAACGTGGGCGCGAACCTCGGGCGAGCCGCCGGGGCGGGGATCCCGGGCCACCTCCACGTGCACGTCGTGCCCCGCTGGGAGGGGGACACGAACTTCATGACCGCGGTGGCCGAGACGCGGGTGCTGCCCGAGACCCTGGGTGCGGGCTGGGCCCGCCTGCGGGCCGGTTTCGACGCGCTCGGCGCCGGCGCGCAGGCCGGGGGATGAGCGGGAGGGCGCCGGGGGTCTCCGGCCCGGAGGGACGCGACCGGCCCGCCGACGACCGGCCCGCCGACGAGCTGCCCGCCGACGACCTGCCTGTCGACGAGCTGCCCGCCGACCTCGACGCCACCCGTTTGGTGGGCCCGACCGTCTTCCCCGACGTCGCCCGCCGGCGCATCGCCGGGGCGATCTACCTCCTCGGCGCCGCGGCGTGTGCGGCCGGGGCCCTCGCGGTGGGGTACGGGCTGGGACCGGCGGCGGTGGTGCTGGCCGTCGCCGGCGTCTACCACGTCCTGGCCGGGTGGCCGCTCCGGGTCGACGAGACGCAGGCCCTGGTGATCGCGACCCGGGCCATCGGATTCCCGGTCGGTCACGCCTCGGCGCAGCTGGCCTGGTACGGCTGGCGGAGCCGTCCCGTCTGGCGGGTGCTGTGCTACTCGGCCGACGACCCTCCGAGCCGGCGGGGGCTGGTGGAGCTCGACGGTCTCGACGGGCACGTGATGGGCAGCTACGACGAGCCCAACCCCGAAGACTGGTCCGCCTTCGCCCCCGGGGCCCCGCCTGAGGCCGGGCCGGGATGAGCGGGCCGGTTAGCCGCGGCGCTCGGCGACGATCTTCTCGGCGAGGTTCGGCGGGACCGGGTCGTAGTGCGAATGCACGGCCCGGAAGCGGCCCCGGCCCCCCGTGATGGAGCGCAGGTCGACGGCGTAGCGCAGGATCTCGGACGTCGGGACCTGGGCGACGATCTCCACCATCCCGTCGCCGATCGCCGCGCTGCCCTGGATCCGACCCCGCTTCGAGTTGAGGTCGCCCATCACGTCGCCCTGGTAGGCCTCGGGCACGGTGACCACCAGCTCGCTCACCGGCTCGAGCAGGATCGGTCCGGCCTGGGCCAGCGCTTCCTTGAAGCCCAGCGACGCCGCGGTGCGGAACGCCATCTCGGAGCTGTCGACGGGGTGGTGCTTGCCGTCGTAGCAGGTCACCTTCACGTCGACCACGGGGAAGCCCAGCACCCCGCCCTGCTCGGCGGTCTCGGTCACGCCCTTCTCGACGGCGGGGATGAACTGGCGGGGGATCACCCCGCCCACGATCTGGTCCACGAAGGCGATCCCCTCGCCCCGGGGCTGCGGCTCGACCCGCAGGAACGCCACGGCGAACTGCCCGTGCCCGCCCGTCTGCTTCTTCAGCTTGCCCTCCGCCTCGGCGGTGCGGGTGACGGTCTCCCGGTAGGGCACCCGCACGTCCTCGGTCTCCACCGCCACCCCGTACTTGCGGGCCAGGCGCTCCTGGGCGATCGACAGGTGCGTCTCGCCCATCCCCCACAGCAGGGTCTGATGCGTCTCGGGGTTGCGTTCCACCCGCAGGGCCGGGTCCTCGTCGCACAGGCGGTGCAGGGCCTGCGCGAGCTTGTCCTCGTCGGCCTTGGAGCGGGGCCGGATCGCGACCGGCAGCACCGGCTCGGGCACCTCGAACGGCGGGGTGTCGACGTCCGCCCCTCGCGTCGCCAGCAGGTCCCCGGTGGCGGTGTCGGACAGCTTGGCCACCGCGGCGATGTCCCCGGCGGGGACCTCGGCGACCGGCTCCTGTTCCTTGCCCCGCAGGATGAAGACCTGGTGGAGCTTCTCGTCGGTCCCGGTGCGCGCGTTGCAGAGCACCACGTCGGGCCGCACGGTGCCGGAGAGGACCTTGAACAGGTTGACGCGCCCGACGTAGGGATCCACGATCGTCTTGAACACCAGCGCCGCGGTCGGCCGGTCGGCGCCCGCCACGTGCGGGGCGGGTGCCTCGTCGGCGAGGAACGCCCCGAGCCGGTCGACGCCGATCCCCTTGGTGGCGCTGCCGCAGAGCACGGGGAACACCGTCGCCTCGTCGATCCCCTTGGCCAGGGCCCGTCCCAGCTCCGCGGTGTCGATGGGCTCCTCGGCGAGGTAGCGCTCCATGAGGGCGTCGTCGGCCACGACGATGCCTTCCACCAGCGCCTCGTGCACCCGCGCCTCCTCGGCCGCGAGCTCGCCGGGGATCGGGCCTGCCTCGCCCCGCCGGGCCCCGTCGGGGTAGCGCAGCGCGGTGTCGGTGAGCAGGTCGATGATCCCGGAGAAACCCTGCTCCTCACCGATCGGGAGCTGCAGGGGCGCCACGCCGGCGCCGAAGGCCTCCTTGCACGCCTCCAACGTCCGGGTGAACGAGGCCCGCTCCCGGTCGAGCTTGTTGATGAAGAGGATGCGGGGCAGTCCGAGCCGGGCGGCGGTGCGCCAGGCCACCTCGGTCTGCACCTCGACCCCCTCCACCGCCGACACCACCACCACGGCGACGTCGGCCGCCCGCAGCGCGGCGCCGAGCTCCCCCACGAAGTCGGCGTAGCCGGGCGCGTCGAGCAGGTTGAGCTTGGTCCCGTCGACCTCGCAAGGTGCGCAGGCCAGCGAGACCGAGATCCCCCGGCGCTGCTCCTCCGGGTCGAAGTCACAGGTGGTCGTGCCGTCCTCCACGCGGCCGGTCCGGCCGATCGCTCCCGTCACCCCGAGCAACGCCTCGGCGAGGGTCGTCTTGCCGGCGCCCCCGTGGCCCACCAGCGCGACGTTGCGGATCTGCGCCGTCGGGAACGTCCTCACCACGCACCCCCTCGTCTGGCGGCTCGCCCGCCGGTCCCCGCACCCGGGAACGCCTCGCCCCGGCGCACCGACGCCGGGCGATGCTAGCGGCGGGCTTCCCCGGAGGGCCCGGGCGGGCTGGTACGGTGCCGCCATGCTCGACGGCCGCGCCCGCCGACACCTCGAGCGGGTGCTCGGACCCCTCGGCCGGGGCGCGCACCGGCTGGGGCTCACCCCCGACGTGCTCACCGTGGTCGGGGTGCTCGTCTCGGCGGGCACCGCCTGGCTCGTCGCGGTCGGGGAGCTGCGCTGGGCCGTGCTCGGGATCGCGCTCAGCGGGTTCCTCGACCTCCTCGACGGCTCGGTGGCGCGCTCGGCGGGTGCGTCCGGTCCGCGGGGCGCCTTCCTGGACTCGGTTGCCGACCGGGTCTCCGACGCGCTCGTGCTCGGCGGCGTCGGCTGGTACCTCGCCGGGACCAGCCCGTACCTGCCGGTGCTCGCGCTGGCCGCCGCCGCGGTGTCGATGCTCGTCTCCTACGAGCGGGCCCGCGCCGAAGGCCTCGGGGTGGAGGCCCGGGGCGGGCTCATGGAGCGTGCCGAGCGGATGCTCCTGTTGGGGGTGGCCCTCTTCTTCGACCTGCTGGTGCCGGCGCTGTGGCTGTTGGTGGGGCTGGGACTCCTCACCGCCACCCAACGGTTCGTGGTGGTGTGGCGGCAGGTCCCGGCCGCCTCGCGCCGCCGCCCGGTCCCGCCGGTCCGGCACCGCCGGGTGGGGCCGGTGCCGCCCGAGGTCGGTCGGCAGCGCCTGGCCCGCTGGTGGGAGCGGCGCC
The DNA here is from genome assembly GCA_937949585.1 of uncultured Acidimicrobiia bacterium. Lineage (GTDB taxonomy): Bacteria > Actinomycetota > Acidimicrobiia > IMCC26256 > CALEDW01 > CALEDW01. Next base: position 2,649 of record CALEDW010000108.1, on the reverse strand, counting down.
GGCCGGTGATGGGGCGGGGTCGGGGCACGTCCGCCCCGAGCCGACGTCGCGACCGACCCTGAGCGCCCGGCGGCTCTCGTTCTGCGCCTACCGGATCGGCGCGGCCGGCGCGGCCGTGCTGCCCCCGGGCCTCGCCGAGCCGCTGGCCCGAGGGCTGGGCGCCGCGGCGTGGGCCGTCGCCGGGCGCCGCCGGCGGGTCGTGCGGGCCAACCTCCGCCGGATCCGCCCGGACTGCTCGCCGCTGCGCCGGGAGGTCGGGGTCGTGGCCACCTTCGCCTCCTACGGCCGCTACTGGTACGAGCTGTTCCGGGCCCCGAGCGAGCCCCGTGACGTCTTGGCCGGGCGGCTGGAGGTGGAGGGGCTCGAGCACCTGCACGCGGCGCTCGCCGGTGGTCGGGGCTGCATCCTGGCCCTGCCCCACACCGGCGCGTTCGACGTCGCCGGGGCGTGGCTGGCCGCGCAGGGCTGGGCGCCGGTGGCCGTCGCCGAGCGCCTGGAGCCCCCGGAGCTCTTCGAGTGGTTCTGTGAGCTGCGCCGGCGCCTGGGGATCGAGGTCGTTCCCCTCGGTCCGGAGGCGGCCGGCGCCCTCGTCGCCGCCCTGCGCAGCGGGCGGGTGGTCGGGCTCCTCTGCGACCGGGACCTCGGCGGCGACGGCCAGGCGGTCGAGCTCTTCGGGGAGACGACCACGCTCCCCGCCGGCCCCGCCCTGCTGGCGCTGCGCACCGGCGCACCGCTCGTGCCGGCCGCGGTCTACCTGGCCGCCCACCGCCGGTACCGGGCCCGGGTCCTGCCCCCGCTGCCGGTGGAGCGGCGGGGGCGGCTGCGCGACGATGTGGCCCGGGTCACCCGGTCGCTGGCGCACACGTTGGAGGAGCTCATCGCCGCCGCCCCCACGCAGTGGCACGTGATGCAGCCGAACTGGCCGTCCGACCGCGCCCGATCCCGGCGGCGCCATCGGAGGGGAACGTGAGGATCGGGATCGTCTGCCCCTACTCGCTGTCGGTGCCCGGGGGGGTGCAGGGACAGGCGCTCGGCTTCGCCCGGGCGCTGCGGTCGCTCGGCCACGACGCCCGGGTGCTCGGCCCCACCGACGGTCCGCCCCCCGAGCCCGGCGTGGCCAGCGTGGGCGCCAGCGTCCGCTTCGAGAGCAACGGCTCGGTCTCGCCGATGGCCGCCAGCCGGGCCGTGGCGGCCCGGACGCTGGAATGGCTGCGCACGTTCGCTCCGGACGTGCTGCACCTGCACGAGCCGATGGTCCCGGGCCCGACCCACGCCGCGCTCCTCGGCGCCGAGCCACCCATGGTCGCCACGTTCCACGCCTCCGGCGGTCACCCCGCCTACCGGCGGCTCCGGCGGGTGGCGGTGCGCGCCGCCGAGCGACTCACGTTGCGGGTGGCGGTCTCCGAGGAGGCCCGGGCCACCGCCGAGGAGGCCTTGGGCGGCACCTACGTCCTGCTGCCCAACGGCGTCGACGTCGAGGCCTACGCCAAGGCCACCCCGATGCCCACCGAACGGCCCGCGGTGTTCTTCTGCGGGCGTCACGAGCCGCGCAAGGGGCTCGAAGTGCTGCTGAAGGCCTGGGAGTGCCTCGACGGGGACGCCGAGCTGTGGGTGGCCGGCGACGGGCCCGAGACCGAACGTCTTCGGGCCCGCGCCGGTGCCCGGGTCCGGTGGCTGGGCCGGGTCACCGAGGCGGAGAAGGCGTCGCGGCTTCGCTCGGCCACCGTGTTCTGCGCGCCCTCGCTCGGGCAGGAGTCCTTCGGGATCGTCCTGTTGGAGGCGATGGCGGCGGGCACGCCCGTGGTCGCCTCCGACATCCCCGGCTACCGGCAGGTGGCCCGGGCCGACCACGAGGAGGCGCTGCTCGTGCCCCCGGGCGACGTCGAGGCCCTCGCCGGCGCGCTGCGGCGCCTCCTCGACGACCCGGCGTTGCGGGAGCGGATCGCCCTGCGGGGGGAGCAGCGGGCCGCCGAGTTCTCGTTGCACCGCCTCGCCGAGCGCTACCTCGACGTGTACGCAGCGGCGGTCGACCTCCGCCGATGAGGGGCGCGGAGGGCCCGGACGGCACCGACGTCGCCGCCGTGGCGATCGCCGCCGCCGAGGCGGTGCGCGCCGCGGTCACCCCGCACCTCGGCACGTTCGGGAGCCGTCGGGTCGTCGGGCGGGCTCCCGGCGGCGACGCCACCATGGCCATCGACGAGGTGGCCGAACAGGCCGTCGCCGGGATCCTCGGTGAGGCCGGTGACCTCGCCTGGTACACCGAGGACCGGGGCCTGCGCCGGGTGGGCCGGCCCCGGGCCCTGCTCGTCATCGACCCGGTGGACGGCACCCGCCCCGCCGCGGCCGGGCTGGAGGCGGCCTGCGTGTCGATCGCGGTGGTCCCGCCCGACCCGGACGCCACGCTCGGTGAGGTGCGCTTCGGGGTGGTGCTCGAGCTCCGCAGCGGGCGGCGGTTCGCGGCGCACCGGGGCCGGGGCGTCGAGGTCCGGGACGCCACCGGCCGCGCCGAGTCCCCCCGCCGGTCGTCGAACGTCGAGCTGCGCCGCCTCTTCTGGACGGCCGGTCAGCGGGGCCGCCCCCTCATGCCGACCAGCGTCGTGCTCGCCGAGCTGGTCGACGCCTCCAGCCTCCACGGCGGCTACTTCGACC
>CALEDW010000107.1 GCA_937949585.1 uncultured Acidimicrobiia bacterium | reverse complement strand
CCGTCGGGCACCACCTGCCGCTCCAGTACCACGAACCCGGCGTCGGTGACCGCGGCGGCCAGCGCCTCGCCGGCCCGGTCCTCCCGGGTGCCGGCCGCCACCCCGTCGGAGACGGTGAGGATCTTCACCGCCACCGCCGCGCTCCCCGCCGCTCGCCCCGGCGCGTCCCCGGGCACCGCCCCGGGCCCCGATGCCCCACGACCCGGCGGGGTCACGGCGGGGGGCACCGGTCCGGCCGGCCCCCACCGGCCAGGTGCCGCACCTGCTCGGCCAGCTCGGCGGGCGCGAACGGCTTGGCGACGAATGCGTCGGCGCCGGCGTCCATGCCCCGGCGCCGGTCGGCGGCCCCGGCCGCGGCGGTGAGCAGCACCACCGCCACCGCCGCGGTCGCCGGGTCGTCCTTCAGCGCCCGGCAGGTGGCGAACCCGTCCCGACCCGGCATCCGCACGTCGAGGAGCACCACGTCGGGGCGGAGCCGCCGGGCGGCGGCGATCGCCGCCTCCCCGTCGGGGACGGGGTACACGTCGTGACCGTCGAGGGTGAGGTTGAGCTCCAGCGCGGCGCGGATGTCGGGGTCGTCCTCGGCGATCACGACGACGGCCATGCGGCCTCCCGGATCCGGCGCGCTGCGGCGGCCGGGTCGGCGGCGGAGAAGATCGCCGACCCGGCCACGAGGATGTCGGCACCGGCCGCGGCGGCGGCGCGGGCGGTGACCGGGGAGATCCCCCCGTCGATCTCGATCTCCACCGGCAGGCCCGCCGCGTCCACGGCGGCGCGGGCGGCGCGGACCTTCTCGAGCACCTCGGGGAGGAACGCCTGGCCGCCCCAGCCGGGGTGCACGCTCATCACGAGCAGCAGGTCGATCTCGGCGAGATGGTCGATCACCGCCTCCACCGGGGTGTCGGGGTTGCAGACCAGCCCGACGCCGAGGCCCAGCGCCCGCATCCGGTCGAAGAGCGGCCGGGGATCGCCCAGCTCGACGTGGACGATGCAGCGGTCCGAGCCGGCTTTGGCGAACGCCTCCAGTAAGTCCCCGGGGTTGTCGACCATGAGGTGGGTGTCGAGGAACAGGTCGGTGCGCCGCCGCAGCGCCTCCACCACCGGCGGGCCGATCGTGAGGTTCGGCACGAAGTGGCCGTCCATCACGTCGACGTGCAGCAGGTCGGCCTGGGCCCGGACGCGGGCGACCTCGGCGGCGAGCTCGGCGAAGTCGGCCGACAGGATCGACGGGGCGATCTTGCCCACCCGACCCGGCGCGCTCACGTCGGGGAGGCTACCGGCACCCCGCCGCCGGCCGGGTCCCGAGGCCCGTCGTCCCGGCACGGACCCCCGCGGCGGAGGACGAGGGCGTACATCCCGTCGTGGTCGTCCCCGGGGAGCAGCAGGCCGCCCCGCCCGTGCGTCCGCCACGGGCCCGGGACCGGCTCGGCGACCAAGGCGGGGTGGTGCTCGGCCAACCAGGCGTCGACGCCGAGGGTCTCCACCGCCGTGCAGGTACACACGGCGTAGACGAGCCGGCCTCCGGGCCGTACCACCCGGGCGGCCTCGGCGACCAGTGCCCGCTGCAGCACCGACAGGCGCTCCGGGTCGTCGGGTCGGAGCCGCCGGACGAGCTCGGGGCGGCGCCGCCACGACCCGAGCCCGCTGCAGGGCGCGTCGACGAGCACCCGGTCGAAGGCGCCGGCCGCCAGCGGCAGCGACCGGCCGTCGCCGGCGAGCGGTCGGATCGCACCGAGGCCGAGCCGCTCGGCGGCGCCACGCACCCGCCGCAGGCGCCCCTGGTGGCGGTCGCAGGCGGCGACGATCCCCCGGTCGTCCATCCGCTCGGCAGCCGCGGTGCACTTGCCGCCCGGGCCGGCCCCCACCTCCAGCACCCGCTCGCCGGGCCGGGGATCGAGCAGCGCCACGACGGCCTGGCTGGCCTCGTCCTGGGGGGTGGCGAGCCCCTCGGCGACGATCGTGCGCCAGGCCGCCGCGGGCCCGGAGCGCACGACCAGCGCCTCGGGGACGAGACGGCCGGCCTCGGTGGCCACCCCGGCGGCGGCGAGCCGGTCCGCCAGCACCGCCGGGTCTGTGCGGCGCGGGTTGGGACGCAGCGTCGCGGTCGCGGCGCGCGGCGGACCGAGCACGTCGGCCGCCGCCGGGCCCAGGTCGGCGGCGAGCCGGTCCCGCACCCAGGCGGGCAGGTCGTCGTCGGTGGTGCCGATCCGGGGGGGCCCGGCGGCGAGGCGGCGCAGCACCGCGTTGACGAACGGCCGGGAGCGGGGGTGGAGCGACGCGGCGGCGGCCACCGTCGCCGACACCGCCGCGTGGGCCGGTACGCCGACCGCCAGCTGGTAGGCGCCGAGGCGCAGTGCCGCGCGCACCGGTGCCTCGATGCGGTGCAGCGACCGGTGGCTGCAGGCGGCGACCGCCGGGTCGAGCTGCGCCTGGTGGCGCAGGGTCCCGTAGGTGAGCCGGGTGACCAGCGCCCGATCGCGCTGCCCCAGCCCCGAGCGCTCCAGCGCCGCCGGCAGCAGGATGTGCGAGTAGGCACCTCGCTCGACGCGGACCAGCACCTCGATGGCCACGCGGCGGGCTTCGACCCCGGTCCGGCCCGCCGACGGCGGGGCCGCCGGGCGATCAGGGGAACGGGAGGGGGACACGGTGCCCGGCCCGCCAGGCCTCGTAGCTCATCGGCCGGCGCCCCTCGGGTTGCACCTCGTCGGGGACGAGACGGCCGTCCGCCAGGTGGGCGCGCAGGATCTTCACCCGCCGCCCCCCCACCTCGACCCAGGCCCCCGGCCGGGGGTTGCCCGCCCGGACCCGGGCGAGGAGCTCCTCCGGCGCCATCGACGCGTCGAGGCGGAACTCGTCGGGCGTGAGCTTGGCGGCGTAGGTCGGCTCACCGCGCTGCGGCGCCGGTTCGGTGGTCGGCACCGACGGGAGCAGTTCGAGGAGCAGCGCGGTGCCCAGCGCGACGAGCCGGGCCCGCAGCTCGCCGGCCGTCTCGGTGGCCCCGATCGGGGTGCGCCGACAGCCGTAGAGCGGCCCGGCGTCGAGCTCGACGACGACCCGCATGAGGCAGACCCCGGTCTCCCGGTCGCCGGCGAGGATCGCCCGCTCCACCGGCGCCGCGCCCCGCCACCGGGGGAGCAGCGAGAAGTGCAGGTTCACGAAGCCGTGGCGGGTGGCCTCCAGCACCCGGCC
>CALEDW010000106.1 GCA_937949585.1 uncultured Acidimicrobiia bacterium | reverse complement strand
CTGCGGGCGTGGTGCACCGCCGCCCTCGGCGAAGGGGCCGTCGCCCGTCACTTCGTGGCGGTCTCCGCCCACCTCGAGCGCGCCCGCACCTTCGGGATCGCCGACGAGCACACCTTCCCGATCTGGGATTGGGTGGGCGGGCGGTTCTCGGTCGACTCGGCGATCGGGCTGACGGTGATGCTCGCCGTCGGCCCGCAGCCCTTCCGCCAGCTGCTGGCCGGCCTCCGCGGCGTCGACGAGCACTTCCGCTCCACCCCCTTCGAACGCAACGTGCCGGTCCTCATGGGCCTGCTCGGGGCGTGGTACACGAACTTCTTCGGCGCCCAGACCCACGCGGTGGTGCCGTACAGCTCCGCGCTCGCCCGCCTGCCCGCCTACCTGCAGCAACTCGAGATGGAGAGCAACGGCAAGGTCGTGACCCTCGACGGGCAGCCGGTCGCCTGGGCGACCGCCCCTGTGGTGTGGGGCCAGCCGGGCACCAACGGGCAGCACGCGTTCTTCCCGCTCCTGCACCAGGGCACCCCGCTGGTACCCGTCGACTTCATCGGGTTCCGCCGGCCGCGCCACGATCCCGACGGGCACCACCCCGTGCTGGTCGCCAACCTGCTGGCCCAGGCCGAGGCGCTGGCGTTCGGTCGCCGGGCCGAGGAGCTCCGCGCCGCCGGGATCCCCGAACCGCTCGTGCCGCACCGGACGTTCCCGGGGAACCGGCCGTCGTCGGTGCTGCTCGGCGAGCGCCTCGACCCTCGCACCCTCGGGGCGATCATCGCCTGCTACGAGCACAAGGTGCTCACCCAGGGCACGCTGTGGCAGGTGAACTCCTTCGACCAGTGGGGCGTCGAGCTCGGCAAGGAGCTCGCGGCCCGGCTCGTACCGGTGCTGACCGGCGAGGCCGCCGCCGACGGTCTCGACTCCTCGACCGCGGCGCTGGTCGACCACCTGCGTCCGGCGGCCGCCGATCCCGGGCCCTGATCCATCGCGCACCGGACCGGTCGGGGAGAATGGGGCGGTGACCCCGTCGCGGTCGTCCGTCGTCACGCGCCCGGCGACCGACGGCCCGCGCCGGGTCGCGGCGGTGCACCCGGCCGCGGCCCCGACCCGCCTGGCCGCTCCGCTCGCCCACATCCCCGGGCTCGACGGCCTCCGGGCGATCGCGGTGGGCGCGGTCCTGGCCTACCACGCCGAGCTGCCGTGGATCCCCGGCGGGTTCCTCGGGGTCGAGGTGTTCTTCGTGATCAGCGGGTATCTCATCACCACGCTGCTGCTGCGGGAGCGGCGTCGCACGGGGCGGGTCGCGCTCGGTGCCTTCTGGCTCCGGCGGGCGCGGCGCCTCCTGCCCGCCCTGTTCCTGCTGCTCGCCGTCACGTCCATCTACTCGGTGGTGTTCCTGCCCGACACCATCGCCCGCCTGCGCGGCGACGTGCTCGCCGCACTCACCTACGTCACGAACTGGTGGCTGATCGCCGTCGACGCCTCGTACTTCGAGGCGGCCGGACGCCCGCCGTTGTTGGGGCACCTGTGGTCGTTGGCCGTGGAGGAGCAGTTCTACCTGGCCTGGCCGCTGCTGCTCGTCGGGATGCTGCGCCTCTGGGGCGGGCGACGCCGGCCGATGCTGGTGGCCACGCTCACCGGCGCCGCGCTGTCCACGCTGGCCATGGCGGTGCCGGCGATCGTGCGGGGCTACCCGCTGGCCGCCGACCCGTCCCGGGTGTACTTCGGCACCGACACCCGGGCCGCCGCCCTGCTCATCGGCGCGGCGCTGGCCATGGTCTGGTCGCCGTGGCACCTCGCCCCCCGGGTCCCGCCCCGGGGCCGGGCCGCCCTGATCGGTGCCGGGGCCGCCGGCCTCGCCGGGCTGGTGTGGCTGTTCGCCCGCCTGAGCGAGTTCTCCCCGTTCTTGTACCGGGGCGGGTTCCTGTGCTGCGCGCTCGTCACGGCGCTGCTCATCGCCGCCGCGGTGCATCCCGGCGGACCCGTCGGGCGGGCGCTCGACCGCCGGCCGCTGCGCTGGATCGGGGAACGGTCGTACGGGCTGTACCTCTGGCACTTCCCGATCTTCATGGTGACCCGTCCGCAGCTCGACGTGCCGCTCACCGGTACCGCCAACCTCGCGCTGCGCCTCGCCCTCACCGCCGCGGTGGCCGAGGTGTCCTACCGCTACGTGGAGCAGCCGGTGCGTCAAGGGCGCCTCGGCGAGTGGTTCACCGCGCTGCGCACGACCGTCGGCCCGGAACGACGGCGGTTGTGGGCCCGGACCGCCGAGCTCGGCGGGGCGGCGGTGCTGGCGGTGGTGCTCGCCGGGGTGGGCCTGACCAGCGGCCGCCCCGCCCCGCTGCCCCCCGGCTTCGACGCCCGGGCCGCATCGGCCGAGATGGCCCCCCGCCCCGAGGCCGACCCGACGTCCCCGGCCACGGTCCCGGTGAACGGACCGGCCGGGCGGGCGGCCCCGCCGGTCCCGCCCGCGGGGGTGCCGCGGGTCACCGCCGTGGGCGACTCGGTGATGCTGGGCGCCAAGGCCGCCCTCGAGCAGCGCTTCGGCGGGGACATCCTCGTGGACGCCGCCGTGAGCCGGCACTTCGGTACCGCGATCGACATCCTCCGGGGTCTGCGCGACCAGGGCCGGCTGTCCCCGGTGGTGGTCGTCCACATGGGTACGAACGGGCTGATCACGACGGCGCAGTTCGACGCCCTCATGGAGGTCCTCGCCGACCGCCCCCGGGTGGTGATCGTGAACCTCAAGGTGCCCCGCCGCTGGGAGGGACCCGACAACGCGGTGCTGGCCGACGGGGTCCGGCGCCACCCCAACGCGCGGCTGCTGGACTGGCACGCCGTGGGGAGCGCCCGACCCGACATCTTCTGGACCGACGGCTATCATCTCCGCCCTCACGGCGCGCAGCTCTACGCCGAGCTCATCCACCAGCACACCGAGCCCTGAGCGACCGGCCGGCCCGGCCCTCGGCAGGGATCCCCCGGATCGGCCCGGGCCTGGGGAACAATCCGGGTGGGCGCGCGGTTGGAGCAATGCCGCCCCTACGTGTGACGATGGGGGTATGGGGCAGGCGCGGTCCGGGCCCGTCGGCGTCCGGCCCGGGCCGGTGTCCCGTACCAGGAATCGAGAACGCCCCGCCCAGGACGCAGCGGGGCTGGCCGAACGGCCGGGAGCGACATGGCCCGAACCCAGACCATCCAGCGCAACGAGTCCGACGAGGACCTCGTCCGCCTGTACCTCGACGAGATCGGTCAGCACCCCTTGCTGACCAAGGACGACGAGGTCCGCCTCGCCCAGACCATCGAGGCGGGCCGGGCGGCGCGCGCCGAGCTCGAGCGGACCCCCAGGTCGTACCGGGCCCGTCGGCGCGAACTGGAGCGGCTCGCCCGGGAGGGTGAGGAGGCCGAGCGGACCTTCGTGCTGTGCAACCTGCGGCTCGTGGTCTCGATCGCCAAGCGCTACCAGGCCTCGGGTCTGCCGCTGCTCGACCTGGTGCAGGAGGGCAACCTCGGGCTGATGCACGCGGTCGAGAAGTTCGACTGGCGCAAGGGGTTCAAGTTCTCCACCTACGCCACCTGGTGGATCCGCCAGGCGATCCAGCGGGGCATCGCCAACACCGGCCGGACGATCCGGTTGCCCGCGCAGGCCGGCGACGAACTGGCCCGGTTGCGGCGGGCGTACCGGGAGATCGAGGAGCGGGAGGGGCGCGCCCCCGACGTCGAGGAGCTGGCCGTGGAGGCCGATCTTTCGATCACCCGGGTGCGGGACCTGCTCGACCACCTCGCCGACCCGGTCTCGCTGGAGGTGCCGGTCGGCGAGGACGGTGAGACCGAGTTCGGCGACCTCGTCGAGGACCGCAACGCCGCCGACCCCGCCGACGAGGCGATCCGGGCGGCACTGCCCGACGAGGTGGCCCGCCTCCTCGAGGTGCTCGACGAGCGTGAGCGGCAGGTCCTCGTGCTGCTCTACGGCCTCGACCGCGGTGAGCCCCGAACGCCGGCCGAGGTGGCCGAGGTGGTCGACCTGGGTCGGGAACGGGTCCGCCAGTTGGAGATGCGGGCCCTGGCCCGGCTGCGCCACCCGTCGGTGGAGCAGCGGGCCCGGGACCTCCTGGCCGGCTGAGCCGGCCGCCCCGGCCCGCCCGGCTCCTGCCACTCGGGTGAGCCGGCCGCCCCGGTTCAGGCGATCCCGGCGTCCCCGGCGGCGGGCGGTTCGGGCGGCGGCCGGTCGGGGCGGCCCGACCGGCCGGCCAGCTCGTCGAGGACGGTGTCGGGGCTGAGCGGCGTTCCCGACCGGTAGGCGGACCGCCCCACCATGTGGGACGCCACCGGGGCGGTGATGAACTGCAACGCGGCGGCGAGCCCCAGCTTGAGGCCCACCGACCCTTGCTCAACCACCGCCGCGGCGCCGGCCACGAGCAGCACCAGCCCCAGGGTGGCGGGCTTGGTGGCCGCGTGCATGCGGGCGAACACGTCGGGGAAGCGGTGGAGGCCGATCGCCGCCAGCAGCGACAGCGCCGCCCCCGCCACCATCAGCGTCCCCCCGATCGCGTCGAGCACGCTCATGCGCCCCTCCGTTCGATGTAGCGGGCGACGGTGACCGTGCCGATGAACGCCAGCAACGAGATCACCAGCACCAGGTCGGCGTGATCGGCCCGGCCGGAGGAGGCGGTGAGCACGGCCAGGAGACCTACGAAGGCGATGAGCGCCGAGTCGACCGCGACCACCCGGTCGGCCAGCGACGAGTCGCGCCGCACGATCCGCAGCAAGTGCAGGGCCACCGCGCCGACCAGCAGCACGGTGGCGGCCCCGGTGAGCACGCCGGTCGTCATCACCCCGCTCCCCGGGTCGGGGGCTCCCGGACGGCTTGCCGCGCCTCCCGGGTGCCGAATGCCGCCACCGCACGGCGCTCCAGCGCCTGCACCGAGGCCCGTACCGCCCCGGGATCCCGCAGGCGCAGCACGTGGATGTACAGCGTCCGCCCGCCGTCGGCGACGTCGACGGTGAGGGTCCCGGGCGTGAGCGACACCATGTTGGCCACCAGCATCCCCAGGACCCGGGTGGGGCAGTGGATCGGCACCGCCACGATCCCCTCCCGCAGCCGGGGCCGGCGGCTGAGGACCTCCCGGGCCACCTCGAGGGACGAGGCGACGAGGTCGACGGCGAAGGTGACCCCCAGGTACAGCACCGCCCGGGGGCGCGCCACCGGGGGGAAGCCCCGCAGCGGGTAGCGCAGGGCCAGCAGCACCCCCAAGCCCACCCCGACGACCAGGTTCGGCACCGACGGTGCACCCCACAGCGCCACCCACACCACGGCCAGCCACAGGACGACCAGCGCCCGACCCTTCACCGGCCCAGCACCTCCACGACGTACCCGTCGGGGCGCAGCAGCTCGGCCGCGGCCCGTTCCGACAGGTCGTAGAGGGGCCGGGCGGCCACACCCACCGCCAGCGTCGCGGCCACCAGCACCGCGGTGGCCCCCACCATGATCCCGGGGAGCTGCAGTCGCTCCCCGGCGGCGGCCGGTTCGGGGTTCCCCCAGAACGCCCCGGTCCAGATCTTGGTCATCGAGAACAAGGTGAGCAGCCCGGCGAGCAGCCCGGCGGCTGCCACCGCCCACCGGTCGAGCGCGAAGCCGGCCTCCACCAACGCCAGCTTGGGGACGAAGCCTCCCAGCGGCGGGACCCCGGCGAGGCTCAACGCGGGCAGCAGGAACAGCGCCGCCAGCAGCGGCGACCGCCGGGCCAGGCCGCTCACGCGGGCCAGCGACCCGGTGCCGGTGGCGTGCTCCACCAGGCCGCAGACGAGGAACAGCGACGTCTTCACCACGATCTGGTTCAGCACGAAGAACACCGCGCCGGCGATCCCGGCCAGGCTGAACAACCCGAGCCCGAAGACCATGTACCCGATCTGGCTCACGATGTGGAAGCTGAGGATCCGCTTGATGTCGTTCTGTGCGATGGCCCCGAGGACGCCGACGAGCATGGTGATCGCGGCGACGGCCAGGATCAGGGTGGACGGGCCGGGGAACGCCGGGCGGAACAGCAGGGTCTCCACCCGGATCACCAGGTACACCCCCACCTTGGTGAGCAGCCCCGCGAACACCGCCGTCACCGGGGTGGGTGCGGTGGGGTAGGCGTCGGGCAGCCAGAAGAACAGCGGGAAGATCGCGGCCTTCACCCCGAGCACCACGAAGAACAGGAGCGCGAGGGCGAGGCGCAGCCCGCCGGGAACATCCCCCAGCTTCACGCTCAGGTCGGCCAGGTTCACCGTGCCGGTGGCGGCGTACACCAGCCCGATGGCCACGAGCAGCAGGGTGGAGGCCAACAGGTTGACCACCACGTAGGTCATGCCCGAGCGCACCTGCTCCCGGGTGGCCCCCAAGGTGATGAGCACGTAGCTGGCGGCGAGCATCACCTCGACCGCGACGAACAGGTTGAACAGGTCGCCGGTGAGCACCGCCAAGCAGACCCCGGCCGTCAGGAGCAGGTACACGGGGTGGAACACCCCGCGGTGCACGTCGGTCCCCCGCTGGCCGACGGCGTAGACGAGCACCGTCAGCACGGTCACCGAGGCGAACACGAGCATCAGCGCGCTGAACAGGTCGGCGACCAGCGTGATCCCCAACGGTGCCGCCAACCCGCCGATCTGCCCGGCGACCGGACCGGATGCCTCCACCTCCCGCAGCAGCACCAGCGCCACCCCGGTCACCGCCACGAGCACCCCGGTGCTGATCGCCCGCTGAGCCGGCCGGCTTCGCCGACACAGCAACGCGAGTGCCGCCCCGGCCACCGGCAGACCGACCGGCAGGGCCAGGAGCGCGTTCACCTCCGCCCCCGCCGGGTGGCCAGCCGGGCGATCCGGCGATCTTCCCGGTCGTCCTCGACCTGGTCGTCGCGGGTGAGCTGCCACGACCGGTAGGCCAGGGCGAGCAGGAACGCGGTGATCCCGAACGTGATGACGATCGCGGTGAGGATCATCGCCTGCACCAGCGGGTCGGCCATGCCCCGGCGACCGTCGACGAGCGGCACCGCCCCGGCCCGGCCCCCGGCCGCCAGCAGCACGAGGTTGGCCCCGTGGCTGAGCAGCCCGAACCCGAGCACCACCCGGGTGAGGGTGCGCTGCAGCACGAGGTACAGCCCGCCGGAGACCAGGATCCCGGCCGCCACCGCCAGCGCCAGGCTCACTCGGGCTCCTCCCCCAGCCGGTCGACGACGGCCAGGACCATGCCGAGCACCAGGAGGAACACCCCCACGTCGAAGACCAGGGCCGTGGTCGCCTTCACCGTGCCGAACCCGGGCAGGCTGAGCGACACGAAGTCGGACTCGAGGAACGTGGCGCCGGCCGCCAGGGAGGTCAGCCCGGTCGCGGCGGCCACGGCGAGCCCGGCGCCGAGCAGCACCTCGGGGGGCAGGCGACCCCGTCGGGCCGCGGGGTCGAAGTCGTTGGCGGCATCGAGGAGCACGAACGCGGCGCCGGCGACCAGACCGGCGATGAAGCCGCCGCCGGGTGCGTTGTGGCCCGAGCACAACAGGTAGACGGCCACCACCAGCACCGTGTGGAAGACGGCCCGGGAGCCGACGTCGAGGATCGGTGAGCGCGACGGACCCGTCACCGCTGCTCCTCCCGGCTGCGACCACGCCCTGCCGTCACCAGCGCCCCGATCCCGAGGGCGGCCACGAGCAGCACGGAGATCTCCCCGAGCGTGTCCAACGCCCGGAAGTCGGTGAGGATCACGTTCACCACGTTGCGCCCGCCCCCCAGGGGCAGGGCCTGGTCGATCAGCGCTTCACCGACCGGCGCTGCGGTGCGGGCCGCGCCGGCGGTGAGCAGGAACCCGGTCACGAACACCCCGCCGGCCACGGCCACCGCGGCCCGGGCGGCGACCACTCCCCGACCCACCGGGGCCCGGAACCGTTCGGGGAGGTGGCGCAGCACCAGGACGAAGATCACGATCCCCAGGGTCTCGATGAGCACCAGGGTGAGGGCCAGGTCGGCGCCGCCCTGGAGGACGAACAACCCGGCGACGAGGAACCCGACCGCGCCGACGAGCAGCACCGCGGCGAAGCGCCGGTGGATGCGCACGAGCGCACCGACCGCCACGGCCAGCAGCCCGACCACCGCGAGCTGTACCCACGACTCGGCCGCCACCAGCCCGTCGGGGACCTGCAGGTGCCGCACCAGCACCGCCCCGGGCACCACGACCACGGTGATGGTCACGACCGCGACGTAGGTGGGCAGCGATCCGTTCTGCAGCACCGCGGTGGTGCGATCGGCGACGAGGTTGAGCCACTCGAGGCTGCGCTGGTAGCCGGTGGCGGCACCGACCGGCGAGGGGGCATCGGTCTGCAGGCGCTCCACCCGGCGCCGAGCGGCCACCAGCACACCGCCGCCGGTGAGCACGAGCGCCGACAGGCCGAGCGCCGGGGTGAACCCGTGCCACAGCTCGAGGCCGGCGCCGGCCGGGCCCTTTGCCGCCACCGAGCCCAGCGCGGCGGCGGCGTCGACGACGAGCGAGCCGATCCGACCCGGCACCAGACCGAACAGCACCCCGGCGGCGGCGGGCAGTGCGGCCGGGGCCAGGAACGCGAGCGACGGGGCCGGCATGTCGGCCCCCACGGCGCGAGCACCCGGGAACGCACCCTTGGCGGCGAAGGCCCCCCAGACGAACCGGGCGCTGTAGGCCACGGTCAGCATCGACGCCACCACCACCCCGGCCAGCACCGCGGCGTTGCCCGGACCGGCGAACGGACCGTCGATCCAGGTCTCCAGGGCCAGCTCCTTGGCCACGAACCCGAAACTCAGCGGGATCCCGGCCATCGACGCCGCGGCGGCGATGCCGGTGGCGGCCAGCAGTCGGTGGTGGCGGCCGATCCCGTCGAGCCGACGGATGTCGCGGGTGTGGGCCTGATGGTCGATGATCCCGGTGACGAGGAACAGCGCGGCCTTGAACAGGGCGTGGGCCAGCAGCACGGCGGTGCCCGCCTTGGTCGCGGTCGGGGTGCCCGCACCGAACACCACGAACAGGAACCCGAGCTGGCTGATGGTGCCGAAGGCCAGCAGCAGCTTCAGGTCGTGCTGACGCAGCGCCCGGTACCCGCCGACGAGCATGGTGGCCAACCCGATCCCGATCACCAACGGCCTCCACACACCGGTGGCGCCGTAGGCCGGTGCGAAGCGGGCCACCAGGTAGACCCCCGCCTTCACCATGGTGGCCGAGTGCAGGTAGGCGCTCACCGGCGTGGGGGCCTCCATCGCCGCCGGGAGCCAGGAGTGGAACGGCACCTGCGCCGACTTCGTCGCGGCGCCGACCACCACCAGCACCAGCGCGGCGGTGACCGTTCCCCCCCGGGGCGGGGAGGCCAGGATCTCGGCCAGCGACGCGCGGCCGGCGGCCTGGGTGAGCAACACGAGACCGGCCAGCAGCGCCAGACCGCCCAGGGAGGTGATGAGCAAGGCCTCGCGGGCGGCACCCCGCGCCGAACCCTTGGTGTCCTCGAATCCGATGAGCAGGAACGAGAACACGGCGGTGAGTTCCCAGAACACGAACAGCGCGAACACGTTGTCGGCGGTCACCAACCCGAACATCGCGCCGGCGAAGCCGACCAGATGGGCGCCGAGCGCACCGAGCTTCGGGTGCTCGTGACCCGCGAAGTACGACCTCGCGTAGGCGAACACCAGCAGCCCGATCCCGGCCACCACCCCGGCCATGAGCAGGCCGAAGCCGTCCATGCGGAACCCGAGCTCGAGCCCGAGGGCGGGCACCCATCGGATGGACGCGGTGGCCGGATCGCCGGCGCGCACCTTCGGTGCCACGGCGACGATCCAGCCCAGCGTCACCGCCGGCGCCAGCGCGCACCACAGGAAGACCCGCCGGCCGAGGCGGCGGGCCAGCACCGGGGCCGCCGAGGCCACCAGCGCATGCCAGGCGATGAGGGCGGGGATCACCGTGGTCTGCGAGCTCCGTTCCGTGGGGTTCCTGCGGCGCCGACCAGGCTTCCCGGCACACCATGCCCCACCGACCGGGCCGCCGGGGCAACCCGGCGATGCTAGGGCGGTGGACCCGCACCCGGTGGAAACAGCGGCGCGCCGCGGCGGGCGCGCCTCGCCGACGGTCGCATCGGTGCTAGACCCCTGGGGTGGACACCGATCCCCCCGTTCGCTTCGGCCTCGACGTCGCCCAGCAGCGCATGCCCTGGTCGGAGGTCCTGGCCCGGGTCCGTTTCGCCGAGGAGCTCGGGTTCGACGGCGTGTGGGGCTTCGACCACTTCCAGCCGATGTACGGGGAGGGACCCGGGGAGTGCTTCGAAGGGATGACCACCCTCGCCGCCTGGGCGGCCTCGACCTCCCGGGTGCGCCTCGGGCTGCTGGTCACCGGGATGACCTACCGGCACCCGTCGGTGTTCGCCGCCGAGGCGATCACCGTCGACCACGTCTCGGGTGGACGCCTCGAGCTCGCCTACGGCGCGGCGTGGTTCGAGGAGGAGCACCGCCGGCTCGGGATCCCGTTCCCCCCGACCGCCGAGCGCATCGACCGCTTCGAGGAGGCCGTGCAGGTGCTTCGGGGCCTGCTCACCACCGACGGGTTCGACTTCGAAGGACGCCACCTGCACCTCCGGGACGCCACGTTGCGACCCCGGCCGGTGCAGCAGCCGCACCCGCCGCTCTGGATCGGTGCCGCCGGGGAACGGAGGATGCTGCCGCTGGCGGCGCGCCACGCCGACGTCTGGCACTCGTTCGGCCCGCCGGAGGTCCTCGGTCCGAAGTCGCAGCGGCTCTCGGCGCTCGCAGAGGCGGCCGGGCGGGATCCGGCGTCGATCCGACGGGCCACGTCGATCTCGCTCGAGGACGGCGTCGACGCCGCCCGCCGCGCCGTGGACACCTGGCGGCGGATCGGGTTCACCGAGCTCATCTGCGGCTGGCCGAGCCAGGGCCGGGACCGGGTGGAGGCCTTCGCCCGGGCCGTGCGGGCCGGTTGAGCCTCCACCCGGTCGGCACGCTCAGCAGATCGCCCGGAGCGTGGGGTAGGGGTTGATCGGGGCGCCTCCCCCGGGACGGATCTCGAAGTGGGTGTGCACCGCCCCGGTCGAACCGGTGTCGCCCATGAAGCCGATCACCTCGCCCTGGGCCACCCGTCGCGGCCCACCGGCGTAGGCGTCGAGGTGAAAGTAGTAGTAGAGGCGTCCGTCGTCGCCCCACAGGTGCACACCGTTGCCCTGGCGGGGCCCCCACTTCTGGGTGATCCGCCCGGAGACCACCGCCACGTTCGGTGCCCCCCGGGGCCCGAAGATGTCGATCCCTTGGTGCCAGGCCCCGCCGGGGCGACTCGCCCCGTAGTCGTCGGTGAACGAGATCGGTCCGCGCACCGGGCAGACGAGCCCGGCCCGCGGTGGCGACGGGGGGCCGGGCGGTGGGGACGGCGGTCGCACCGGGCCGGGCGGCGCCGGTCCGGGGCCGGGCGGCGCCGGTCCCGGTCCGGGCGGCGGACCCGTTCCGGGGAGGTTCGCCCGGCGGCGGCGTTCGTCCTCGGCCCGGCGGGCGGCTTCGGCGGCGGCCAGTGCCTCCTCCGCCCGGCGTTCCGCTTGCTGCGCGACGCTCAGCTGGCCGGTGATCCGCTGTGCCTGCCGGCGGGCCTCGGCGGCCAGGGCGTCGAGACGCTCCCGGGCCGCTTCGAGCTCGGCCAGCGATGCCTCGAGGTCCTCCCGGGCCGCCCGGGCCGCCTCCGCCTCGCTCATCCCGCGGTCGTTGGCGTAGACGAGGTAGCTCCGGCGCCGGATCAGGTCGCCCGCGTCGGCGACGTCGAGCTCGCCGACGAACGGCACCCGCCGGCCACTGCTCTTGTACGCCTCCACGGCGCGCGCCGCCACCAGCGCCCGCAGCTGCTCGTACCGCTTCCGTTCGGCGTCGACGCGCCGCCGCGTGGCCGCGATGCCGTCGGCCACCACCGCCCGTTCGGCCTCGAGGCGCGCGTAGCGTGCCGCCGCCGCGTCGGCGGCGCGTTGGGCGGCGGCGCGGGCCTCCCGGGCGGCGGCGAGGCGGGTGCGTGCCGTGTCCACCGGATCGGCGTGGCCGGCGGGCGTCGGGACCACCAGCAACGCGGCGACGGCCAGCAGTACGGCGATCCCGGCGTGCGGACGCCGCCGGAGGGGGAGGGGGTCGTGCACGGCTCTCCTGTGGGCGAGGCGACGGGGACAGGAGGTGGCGGTCGACTTTCTACGACGTGCTGTCGTAGCATAGTCTCCACGGTCGCCGAAACGCCGATCCGACCGGGGGACGGCACGATCAGCAGCTCGCGGGAACCT
This sequence comes from uncultured Acidimicrobiia bacterium, assembly GCA_937949585.1. Taxonomy (GTDB): domain Bacteria; phylum Actinomycetota; class Acidimicrobiia; order IMCC26256; family CALEDW01; genus CALEDW01. The sequence continues at coordinate 19,587 of CALEDW010000106.1, read as the reverse complement.
GCCCGGCGGCCGACCGGCGCGCTGGAGGCCGAGGTGCTCGGCATCCTCTGGCGAGCCGACCGACCGCTGTCACCGGCACAGGTGACGGAACGCCTGGGCTCCGACCTCGCCTACACGACCGTGACCACCATCCTCACCCGTCTCCGGCGCAAGGGGCTCGTCACGCGCGACCGGATCGGACGCGCCTTCCACTACCGGGCCACGATGAGCGAGGCGGACCTCGCCGCGACGCGCATGCACACGGTGCTGGAGGCGTCGTCCGACCGGGTCGCCACCATGAACCGGTTCGTCGGTGAGCTGTCGCCGCGCGAGGTGCGCGCCCTCCGGGCGATCCTCGACGGGCTCGACCCGTGAACACGACGCTGGTCACGCCTCTCGCCGCCACCGTGATCGCAGCCGTCGGAGGGCTGGTGGTACACCGCGTCGTCCCTCCCCGGCACGCGACACGTGTCCTCGCCGGGATCACGGTGCTGGCCGGCACGGCGGTGCTCGCAGCGCTCGTGCTGGTGACGCTCGCCGGCGCCTCGCAGGTGGCCGTGGTCGCCGACCTCCTCCCCTGGTGCCCGTCCTTCGCGGGGGGTGGGCACGGATCCTCGGCGATGGCCGGCGTGGCGGCGGCGCTCGTGCTCGTGCTCGCCGTCGCCCGCGCCGTCGTCTACGGGGCCCGGGTGTATCGCGACCGGCGAGCTCTGCGCCATGTGACCGGGCTGCGCGTAGAGGCGACGAGCGAGGCGGTGGCGCTGGCGGTTCCTGGACGCCCCGGCGGCATCGTGCTCGGGAGCGCACTCGTCGCGGCGCTCCGACCCGGCGAGCGCGCCGTGGTGATCGCGCACGAGCAGGCCCACTTGGTTCACCGGCACCACCGGTACGTGTACGCCGCCGAGCTGCTGGCCGCGTCGATTCCCGCCCTTCGCCCCCTCGCCCGGCGGGTGCGCCTGTGCACCGAGCGGTGGGCCGACGAGCTCGCCGCCCACCAGGTCGGGTCACGCCGCCTCGTGGCCCGGACCATCGCGAAGGTCGCGGTGATCGGGGCGGAGCGCAGGGTGACCGCTGCGGCCCTGGCGGCCTCGGGGGGTGAGACGATCACCCGGGTGGAGGCACTGCTGCGACCCCACCGGTCCCGGGCGGGCGCCACCGGCAGCGGCCTCGTCGCCCTGACCGGAACCGCCGCCATCTGCGGGGCCGTCGCGCAGGCGCACCACCTGGCGGTGTTCCTCCGCCACGCCTGCCACCTGTGAGCGGCGGCGCGCCCGGTCCCTCCCTTCCCGCTCACGATCGCAGCACCCGGCGCAGCGCCTCGTACTCCTCCGGGGTGAGGTCGCCGCGGGCGGCACGTTCGGCGATCAGTCGCTCCACACCGTCGTACGCAGATCGCCGGGTCGCCCAGCGCAGCCCGGCGAGCACCGCCGACGCCGCCAACCCCCAGGAGACCGCGATCGCCGCCGCGATTCCCGCCCACGCCCCCCAACCCCCGGTTCCGGCCCAGCACATCATCCGCATCTCCGTCCCCATGCCGCGTACTACGACATAGCGTAGTAGTAGCTGCCCGCGGTTCGCCTCGCGTTCAACGCCCCCGGATCACGTCCCACGGGGCGGCTCCCTCGGGACCGGGGATCTCCACCACCGGCTCGGGGAGGTCGTCGAACTCGGTGCGCAAGGCCCGGGACATCACGGCGTGCATGAGGTACATCGCGGTCACATAGGTGAGCTCGAGGATCGCCTCGTCGCTCAGGTGGCGGCGCAACGCCTCGAACAGCCCGTCGGGCACCCGACCGTGGTCGAAGGCGAGACAGTCGGTGTAGGCCAGCACCAGCCGTTCCACCTCGTCGAAGCACCCGGCGGCCGGCCAGTGCGCCACCCCTTCGATCTGGTCCTCGGTCATGCCGAGCTCCCGCATCGACTTGCAGTGCTGGGAGTACACGAACCGGCTCCCGCACGCCCAGCCGACCCGGGCCTGCCCGAGCTCCCGCAGGCGCGCATCGAGCACCCGCTCCGGGCTGTGGTACAGCAGGAACCCGTCGATCGAGTGCTTGAGCACGTCGGGCACCAGGGCGAACACCGTCCACCAGTCGCCGGGGGTGCCGGTGTTGGTCCCCGGCTCCCGCACCGGGTCGCGGTCGCCGAACAGCAGCCGGTAGGTGCTGCGCACCACCTCGGAGGTCGCTTCGTCTCGGGACACCTGGCGCAACCTGGGCATGCCGTTCCCCCTCTCGTTGCGGCGCTCGTCGCCGTCGTCGGCGCCGGGGCCCAGCGTCGCGCGCCCGGGTAGCGTCGGGCCGGATGCGGATCTGGACCCTGGAGGAGGCCCGCGGGGCCCGGACCCGGGTGCGTGACCTCGTCCGGGCGGCCCGCGACGTCGCCGCCGGTGCCGGCCCTACCCCCAACGGCGACCGGGAGGCCCGGGCCCGCCGGTTCCGGGCGCTGGTCGAGCAGCTGCACGCACAGGGGGTGATCCTGCGCGATGTCGGACGTGGGCTCGTCGACTTCCCCGCCCGGAGCCCCTCGGGACGCCTCTACCACCTGTGCTGGCTGGTCGACGAGGACGACATCGGCTGGTGGCACTGGCCCGAGGACGGCTTCGCCGGGCGCCGGCCCATCGCCTCACCCCCGGAGTGACGGCGCCCGAGCCACCGGCGGCATGAACACCCCCAACAGGGCGACTCGCACGAACGCCCAAAACATCCCCACAACCCCTCAAGGATCGCGGCTGCGCTGCCGATGCAGCGTCGGCACGGCGGGTAGGGACGTGCTCATCGTTCACGGATCGACACGCGCACGGACCCAAGAGGAGGAAGCACCTGATGACGACAGTCAACGACCCGGGTCGCCGGCGCCGGCGGGCCCGGTTCCTCGCCGTTCTCGCCGCGATCATCGTCGGCGTCTCGGTGGCGAGCGCCGCGTCGTTGGGAGGGCTGAGCGCCCAGCAACTCGGCGCCAACACCGCCGTCGTCGCCGCCTGCGACGGCGACGGCGTGACGCTCACCTACACCACCGCCTACAACGGGGCCGCCGGTCGCTACGACGTGACCTCGGCCACCGTGTCGGGCATCGCCGCGGCCTGCGTCGGGCAGCAGCTCTCGATCACCCTTGCCGACTCGACCTTCGCGGCCCTCGGCTCGGGCAGCGCCACGGTGTCCGGCGCAAGCCAGACCGTCACGTTCACGCCGAGCATCGACGCCGAGGCCGTGACCCGGGCCGCGGTGGTGATCACCGGCTGATCCCGGACCGGTTGGGTCGTGGTCACGAGTCGTGCGGCCCGTCTGGCCGGGCTGTGCGTGCTGACGGGCGTCCCGGTGCTGGCCGCGCACGCGACCGGCACCGGGGGGCTCGCAGCCGCGGAGCTCTTCGCCACGGCCGGGCCCACCACGGCAGGTGCACCGGCACCGGTGGTGTCGCACGCATTCGGCGGCACCGGGACGCTCGGCGGCTCGTTCCCGGACGTCGGGCCGGGCCCGTGGACCATCCGATCGGGCACCTTCACGCGCTCCGGCGGGACGGTGACCAACGGGGGTGGCACCAACCGCTGGGCCACGCTGCCCACCGGTACGACGGTGCAGCGGGTGCGGGTGGGGATCAGCTTCCCGGCCACGCACTCGATCGGCGTGGTGGCCAAGGCGTCGCCGACCGACGCCACCTATCTGCGGGCGGTGAAGAACAGCAGCTCGGGCGGGCGGATCCTGCTGCAACGCGTGATCGGCGGGGGCGTCACCACGCTGGCCACCCTCACCGGGGTCGGCAACACGTCGCCGGGGATCCTGACGATGGTGGTGAACGGGCCGAACGTGACGGTGCACTGGAATACCTTCACCTTGACCCACACGCTGTCGGTCGCCGACCAGACCACCTTCGGGCCGCTCACCCACGCCGGTCTCTGGGTGAGCGGCACCCCGGCCGGGACGTTCGTGGCGCCGTTCCGGGTGTGGGCGTCATGAAGTGGACCCCGGCCGGCCTGCGGCTCCCGCTGCGGATCGTCGGGCGGACCGCGCTCGTGACGGCCACGTTGGCGGTGGTGGGCGTGGCGGCCTCGTCGCTGTTCGGGGGCCCCCTCCGCCTGGTGGTGGTGGGCGGCAACTCGATGCGTCCGACCTACCGCACCGGCGACCTGCTCGTCGCCTGGCGAGGGGAGCCCCGTCGCAACGACGTGGTCGTCTACCGGCCCCGCGGCCTCGACGGTGCGGTCGTGCACCGGGTGGTGGGGCGCACCGACGACGGCCGCCTCCTCACCCGCGGCGACGCCAACCTGTCCCTCGACCCCTGGACCCCGAGGCCCGGGGAGATCATCGGCGTGGTGCGCGGCCCCCGCCTGCCCTTGGGCTGGTACCTCGGGCACCCGGCCTGGCCGCTGGCCAGCGCGGCCGGGCTGCTCACCGCGGTGCTGCTCTGGCCCCGATCCGGCAGTACGACCCATCGCTCGGACCGGCGAGCGGACCGTCGCCCGGCCCCACCGACGGTGATCGACCTGAGCGACGCCGCGTTCGCCGCCGCCCTGGGTGCCCCCGGCCTCAGTCCGCAGCAGGTGGCCGCCCGCCTCGACGCCGTGATCGCCGATCCCGACGGTGCCGCCGCCGTCGAACGCGCCTTCGCCGACCTGGGGGTCTCGGGGGTGGCGGTGGCCGCCCGGCTCAACCGCCTCCTCCTCGAGGTCGCCACGCCGGACGGGGCACCGCGGCCCGTTGAGCACCACCGGCCCGTCGCGTCCCGGCCCGTCGCGTCCCGGCCCGTCGCGTCCCGGCCCGTCCGGCCCGGGGGTGGGCGAGGGGGGACTTGAACCCCCACGTCCTTGCGGACACAGGCACCTGAAGCCTGCGCGTCTGCCAATTCCGCCACTCGCCCGCGGCGAGCCTCGAGGTTACCAACTCCTCGGTGACACACCGGTGGGCAGGCCGTAGGCGGCGGCCACGGCTTCCGGGCGCAACACGGTGCCCGGAGGTCCGTCGCGCACGCTGCCGGCTCCGACGAGCAGCACGTGGTCGGCACCGGCCGCTTCGGTGAGGTCGTGGGTCACCACCACCACCGCCCGCCCGGCGGCGCGCTCGTCGGCGATCACCGCACGCACCACCTCGCGGGTCGGCGCGTCCAGGCCCGAGGCGGGCTCGTCGAGGAGGAGCACCTCACCGGGCCGGACCAGGCCCTGGGCCAGGAGCGTCCGCTGCCGTTCACCACCTGAGCACTCACCGAGGCGCCGTCCGGCCAGGTGGACGATCCCGAGGCGCTCCATGACCGAGCGCACCGCCTCCCGATCCTCGGGGCGCAGCCGGCGCCAGGGGCCCCGGAGCCCCCAGCGTCCCATCATCACGACGTCGCGGCACACCAGCGGCAGGCGGTCGTCGATCCCCGCACGTTGGGCGACGTAACGCACCTCGGACCGGGCCCGGACCGGTTCGGTGCCGAGCACCCGGAGCTCACCGCAGCTCGGGCGCAGCAGCCCGGCCAGGGCGCGCAAGATCGTGGACTTGCCCGACCCGTTCGGTCCCACCACCGCGGTCCAGGCCGCGGCGGGGAGGCGGAAGCCGGCGTCCGCCAGCACGGTGTGGCGACCGTAGGCGAGCGTCACCCCGGTCGCCTCCGCGACCGGCTCCCGCTCCCCGCCGTCGGTACCCGATCCCGGCGAGGCCACCCGGCCGCCGGTACGGCAACGGGTTGCGAGCCGGGACTCCACCCGGGTACGTTATCTAAGACTCATTCTCATTTTCAACCGGTGGAGGTACCGTGCTCGACTGGCTCACCGAGCCGTTGGCGAGCCCGTTCATGCGCAACGCGTTGGGTGCCGGCCTGTTGGCCGCGCTCACCTGCGCCCTCGTGGGCACATGGGTGGTGCTCCGGGGCCAGACCTTCCTCGGTGACGCCGTGGCGCACGGCGTGCTGCCCGGGGTCGGCGTCGCCTTCGCCCTCGGGGTCTCGACCACCCTCGGTGCTCTCGTCGGTGCGGTCGGCATGGCGCTCGTCGTCGTCGCCTTGGGTCGCGGCGCCCGCCTCCACGACGACGTGGCCATCGGCGTCACCTTCGCCGCCATGCTCGCCGTGGGCGTACTGATCGTCGGTCGGGCGGGCAACACCGGAGGAGAGCTCACCGGATTCCTCTTCGGGGCGATCGCCGGTGTGACCCGCACCGATCTGGCTGTCCAGGCGGCGTTCGCGGCGCTGGTGTCTGCCGCCCTCTGGGCGCTGCACCGACCGCTCACCGCGCTCGCGTTCGATCCCGACACCGCCGAGGTCCTCGGGTTGCGTCCCGCCGCCACCCACCTGGCCCAGCTCGTCCTGGTGGCCGTGGCGGTCGTCGTGTCGTTCCAGGTGGTCGGCGCCCTGTTGGCGTTCGCCCTCATGACCGCCCCGCCGGCGACCGCGGTGCTGATCGTCCGACGGATCCCGGGCGTCATGGCCCTCGCCGCGCTCTTCGGGGGCCTTGCGGTGGCCGCAGGTCTGGTGATCTCGTGGCACGCCGACACCGCCATCGGCGCCACGATCGCCGTGGTCGCGACCTTCGAGTTCGTGTCGGTCGCCGTGGTGCGGGCCGCGACCCGCAGGCTCGCCCGAGCCGGAGGACGGGGCGCTCGGGCCCTCAGCCGACCGGCAGCGCTCGCCGTGCTCCTCGCCGTCACCGCCTGCGGCTCCCCCTCCACCTCCGGGGCCGGTCGGTCCGGGTCGCTGCAGGTGGTCACCACCTCGGAGCTGTTCGCCGACCTCGTCCGTCGCGTCGGCGCGGACGCGATCGAGGTCCACACCCTCATCCCACCCGGGTCCGACCCCCACTCCTACGAGCCGCCCCCCAGCGCGGCCCGGTTCGTGGCCGCCGCCGACCTGGTGGTGAGCAACGGCCTGCTGCTGGAAACCCGGGCCCTCACCGATCTCATCGAGGCCAACCTGAAGCGCGGGGCCCGCCACCTGGTGCTGGCCGAAGCGGCGGCGGCGGCCGGAGCCCGTCCCCGCGAGCTGGTCGAGGAGGTGCCGCTGGAAGTGCCGTGGCTGGGCGTGGAGGCCGACGCCGACCCCCGCCACTTCGACCCGGCCGTGATCGAGCTGCGCCTCCGGGAGGTGCAAGGCCCGGGGCACTTCTCGGCGTACGTCGCCGGGACCCTCGGCGAACCGGAGATCTACTTCCGCACCGACGACGGGATCGGCGACGACGACCGGCTGGCCGTACCGCTCGGCGCGCACACGCACCTCAACTGGGTGTTCGACGCCCCCGGCCGCTGGCAGGTCGAGCTCGCCGCCGTCCACGTCGACCGGGCCGCTGCGGCGACCGAGCTGGCCCGGGCGACCTTCCGCTTCGCGGTCGGCGTCCCGCCCGAACCCGACGCCCGTGCCGCGGCCGTCGACGACGGGCACCTCGACCTCACGTTCCGGGCCCGCCGTGCCGGCCCGGGCGCCGCCCCGGAAGGCCGTCTCCTGCTCGTGCACGAGGAGCGCGGGGACCTCGAGCCGGCCGACACCACCGTCGTGGTACCCGACGCCGCCCGCGACGAGGTTCCCGACGACCCCCGGTACGCGTTCTTGGGTACGGCGGGGTCGCCCCTGTGGGTCCTGCCCCAGGCCGTGGCCGGCAAGCACACCCACGGGCGACTCGACCCGCACCTGTGGCTCGACCCCGACTACGCACGCCGCTACGTGCAGCTCATCACCGACGCGCTCGTGGAGCTCGACCCCGACCGGGCCGAGGCCTACCGCCGCCGCGGCGCCGCCGCGGCGGCGGACCTGCAACGCCTCGACGAGCGGATCCGGGCCGTGCTGGCCGCGATCCCGGCCGATCGCCGGAAGATCATCTCCACCCACGACGCCTTCGGCTACCTCGCCGCCGCCTACGACTTCGAGGTGTCTGGTTTCGTGGCCCCGACCCCGGGGCAGGAACCGAGCGCCGCAGCCGTGGAACGGCTGGAACGGGCCATCCGGGCCCTTCCGGTCCCGGTCGTGTTCCAGGAGCCGAACTACCGCCGCCAGAACGACCTGCTGGCCCGCATCGCGGCCCGCAACGACGCCGAGGTGTGCACGCTCTACGGCGAGACCTTCGACCGCCGCATCCGCAGCTACGAGGCGCTCATGCTCCACAACGCCGCCGAGCTCCGTCGCTGCCTCGGCACCGACCACTCGTCCCCCACCCCGCAACGAACCCGGGAGGAACCATGACCGTCCTTCGCCGCCGCCGACGGGCGCTCGCCGTCGTCGCGATCATCGCCGTGCCGGCCCTGCTCACCGGCTGTGACGTGATCACCCGCGGCCACGTGGAGGCGATCTCGGTACGCAAGACCGGATCGACGCTCACCGTGCAGGCCCACAACGAGACGGTGAACCCGCCCCGCTACCAGGACACCGACTCGTTGCTCTACGTCGCCGACGCCGACGCCATCGGGCGGGTACCCGCCGATCCCGCCTACGCCTTCCTCGGTCCGGCCGGATCGCGCGTCTGGGTGCTGCCCCAGGTCGAACGCCCGAACTTGCCCTGGGTCGGGTGGAGCACCGAGGGCATCCCCAGCGGGTTCCTGGTCAACAACCGCATCCGGCTCCGGCTGCTCCGGGTGGACGGTCCGGGCCCGGTGGCCGTCTACACCACCTCGGCGCTCGGTGTGCCGACCGTGCTCTTCAACTCGGCCGACGGGTTGCCCGACGCCCGCAACGTCAACATCGGTGTCCATCAGCACGCCAACTGGGCGTTCCGAACGCCCGGGCTCTACCACCTGCGCATGGAGGTGACGGCCACCTACACCGCCGGCGGATCGTTCACCCGGCAATTCGGGCTGTGGTTCCAGGCCACCGAGGACGACCGATGAGGTCCCGCCGCCGGATCCGGCTCCGGCTGCTGGGCACGCTCGGCGCCGCCACCTTCGTGGGCCTGGCCGCCCTCCCGGTCGCGGTCGCGGCCGGGGCCGGAGCACCACCGCCGTCGACCACCGCTCCTCCGTCGTCGGTGTCCGGCCCCACGCTGCCGCCCGAGATCCCGCCCGAGATCCCGCCCGAGATCCCGCCCGAGATCCCGCCCGAGATCCCGCCCGAGATCCCGCCCGAGATCCCGCCCGAGATCCCGGCCCGGGTGCCGCCCGACGCGGCGAGCTCGGTCCCGTCGACGCCGCCGGTCACCACCGCCGAGACGGTGCTGCGCAACGGCCACGTCGACATCGCCACCCGACTCGACGGCGGTCGCCTCCGCACCGAGCTCATCCTGGAGGCACCCGGCCGACCGCCCCGGCGCCACGACCCGGACCGCACCGCCATGGAGGTCGCCGAACGGGCCCGCACCACCATCCCGGCCGGCCCGGCGTTCGCGTTCCTCGGTCCGGCCGGCTCCCCGGTGTGGATCCTGCCCCAGACCCAGGACCCCGACCTGCTGTGGGTGGGCTGGAACACCGAGGCCATCCCCCCGGGCACCCGGCCGGGGCCGCTGCGCTGGGTGCTGCGCGACGTGCGAGGTCCCGGCCGCTTCGCGCTGTTCACCACCGACCAGTTCGGCGCACCCCGCCCGTTGCTCGTCGGCGGCGGCACCCCGACCGAGATGGAGGTGCCGCTCGGAACGCACGCGCACGGCAACTGGGCGTTCACCGCCGCAGGCACGTACGCGCTCGACGTCGAGCTGCGCCTCCCCGACGCCTCACCCGAACGGCTCACCCTGCGGTTCGAGGTCGGGGCAACCGGCGGCGCCCCGACCCCCACGACGACACCCCCGACCACCGTCGCGGCCGGCGGCGGGCCGGCCGGGACGACGGCCGGATCCCCGACCCGCACCGGCACCTCCGGCGCCACGATGCCCCGCACCGGTCCCGTCGCCGTCACCGCGGGCACGCTCGCCGGGCTGACCTGCCTGGCGATCGGCCTCGGGCTGAGCCGGCAGGCCCGGCGCCGCCTCGGACCCGGCCGGCACTGACCGCCCGGTCCGGCCCCGCTGCGGTCCCGGACCCTCAGCCCGGCCCGGGAGCCCGGCCCGTACACTCGCTGGCCGATGGGAGTGCGAGGGTTCGAGCAACGGCTCGAACGGCTCGTCGAAGGGACCTTCGCGCGGGCGTTCCGCAGCGGGCTCGAGCCGGTGGAGATCGCCCGCAAGCTCGTGCGGGCGGTCGACGCCGGGCGGCGGGTGGGGGTGCACGGCCCGATCGCCCCCAACCACGTGCTCGTGGCCCTCTCCACCGCCGATGCCCGTCGCTTCGACGCCTACGCCGAGGTGATCGAGCACGAGCTCACCGCAGAGCTGCGCGAACACGCCCGCCAGGAGGGCTACCGCTTCGTGGGACCGGTGCAGGTCCGGCTCGTGGAGGATCCGGCGCTGCGCCGGGGCGATCTCGACATCGAGGCGACGATCCGGGCCGGCCCCGGAGGGCGGGTCGGGACCCTCGTGCTGCCCGACGGGCGCCGGGTGCCGCTCGGGGACCGGCCGCTGCTCATCGGCCGGCTCCCCGACTGCGACCTGCCCACCGAGGACCCCCGGGTCTCCCGCCGTCACGCCGAGATCCGCCCCGAACCCGAGGGCTACGCAATCGTGGACCTCGGCTCGCTCAACGGCACGACGGTGAACGGGGTGCCCGTCCGAGAGCACCTGCTCGCCGACGGCGACGTCATCGGGATCGGGGCGCTGGTGCTGCGCTTCGAGATGGCCTGAACGGAGCGGGGCCGATGCCCGAGGGGCTGCTCACGATCCTGCGCCTGTGCCTGCTCGCGCTGCTGTACCTGTTCCTGTGGCGGGTGCTGCGCGTGATCACCCTCGAGCTGCGGGTGGAGCGGCTCGCGGTACCGCCGGTCGGGACCGGATCTCCGCCCCCGGCCCGGGCGCGCCCGGCCACCACCGACCGCCGGCGCGGGGGCGGGGGCCGGGTCGTGGTCGTGGAACCGTCGGCGAGGGCCGGGGAGGCCTTCGCTCTCGGCGAGGAGGAGACCATCGGCCGGGCGCCCGGCTGCGGGATCCGTCTCGACGACACCTACGTGTCACAGGTGCACGCCCGCCTGTACCGGCGCGACCGCCGGCTGTTCGTCGAGGACCTCGGCTCCACGAACGGCACGTTCGTGAACGGCACCCGGATCGGCGGACCGGTCCGGCTGCGCCGCGGCGACCGGCTCCAGGTGGGCGGCACGGTGCTCGAGGTCGACCGGTGAGGCTCGTCGCCGGCGGTGCCACCGACCGGGGTCGGGTCCGGGACGGCAACGAGGATGCCTACCTGCTCGAGCCGAGCCTGGCGCTGTTCGCCGTGGCCGACGGGATGGGGGGCCATCGCGGCGGCGAGGTCGCCAGCGCCACCGCGGTGGCCGCCCTGCGGACCCGGATCCGGGAGGGCACCGCCCTCCCCGACGCGGTCCGTGCCGCCAACGAGGCGGTCCTGGCCCAGGCCGCCGCCGACCCGGAGTTGCGGGGCATGGGCACCACCCTCACCGCAGCGCTGGGTGACGGGTCGGGCCTGACCCTCGCTCACGTCGGCGATTCCCGCGCCTACCTCTGGCGGGACGGCGCGCTGCACCAGGTCACCGCCGACCACAGCCTCGTGGCCGACCTCGTGCGGGACGGGCAGATCACCGCCGCCGAGGCCACCGTGCACCCTTACCGGTCGGTGGTCACCCGGGCCCTCGGGGTGGAGGACGCCCTCGACGTCGACATCGTGCACCTGGCCCTCGGGCCGGGCGACCGGGTGCTGCTCTGCTCCGACGGGCTGCCGACGATGGTGCCCGACGAACGGATCGCCGCGGTGCTGGCCACCGAGCCCGACCCGACCCGGGCCGCCAACGTCCTCGTCGACCTCGCCAACGAGGCCGGGGGTGAGGACAACGTCACGGTGGTGGTGATCGACGTCGTCGACGACGACCCGCTCGCCCGGCCTCTGGGTGCGGTGGTACCGGCACCGCCCGCGGATCCCGACCGGCGGGCCGCACCGAGCGACCCGGCCCCGGGGGGCATCCGAGCGGCACCGGTCCCGACCCCGGCCGAACCCGGGCACCGCGGCCGCGTCCGGGTGCCCCGCGGCCTGCGGCTGGCCGCGCGTTCGCTGTGGGTGGCCGTGCCGGTGCTGGTGATCCTGGGGTTCGCGGTGGCGGCCACCGCGTACTACGCCCGTCGCACCTACTTCGTGGCCTTCGACGCGACCGAGCGCGTCACGATCTACCAGGGGCGCCCCGGCGGACTGTTGTGGTGGGACGCCACCGTGCGGGAACGCACCGGCCTGCGTCGCGACGAGCTCACCGAGGCGGCGGCCGGGCAGGTGGAGCGCTCCCCGTCGTTCGCCCGGCTCGGCGACGCGGTGGCGTTCGTCGGTCGCCTCGACCGACGGGCCGCACCGGCCGCCCTCACCTCGCCGCAGACGTCCCCCGTCCCCGGCCCGGCGCCGCCCGCTGCGCCCGCTCCGGCCCCTCGACCGGCACCGTGAGCGGGGACGGCGGCACGTTCCTCACCGACCGCCGGGTCCGGGAGCTGGGCCTGGGTCTGCTCGCCGCCCTCGTCACGGCCGGCGGCTACGTGCTCCTCGCCCTCTCGGAGGCCCCGGCCCTGCCCCCCGACCTGTGGGGGTTCCTGGCGGTCGTGCTCGGCTTGTTCGGTCTCGGTCACCTCGCGCTGCGCCGGCTCGCCCCCTTCGCCGACGCCACTCTCCTGCCACTGGCGGCGCTGCTGGCCGGGCTGGGGTTCGTCACCATCGCCCGGCTCGACCTCGCGGTCCCCCCCGAACGGCGGCTCGCCCTCACCCAGGCCGTGTGGGTCGGGGTGGGGATGGCCGCCTTCGTGGGCACCGTCGCCGGCGTGCGGCGGGTACGGACCCTCGAGCGCTACCGCTACAGCATCCTCCTGGCCGGGGTGGTGGCGCTCCTGCTGCCCCTCGTGCCCGGACTCGGCTACGAGGCCAACGGAGCCCGGTTGTGGATCCGGGTCGGGACGCTGAACTTCCAGCCCGGCGAGGCCGCCAAGGTCCTGCTCGTCGTGTTCTTCGCCGCGTACCTCACCGACCACCGGGAAGTCCTCACCACCGGTTCGCGGCGCCTCGGGCGCCTCTCGCTCCCCGATGCACGCCATCTCGGTCCGGTCCTGGTGCCCTGGGGCATCTCGATCCTCATCATGGTGAACCAGAAGGACCTCGGCTCCTCCCTGCTCTTCTTCACGGTGTTCGTGGCCATGCTGTACATGGCCACCGGCCGCCTCGCGTACCTGCTCGCCGGTCTGCTCCTGTTCTCGGGGGCCGCGGTCTTCGCGTACCGGAACTTCACGCACGTCACCGACCGGGTGCAGACCTGGCTCGACCCCTGGGCCGACGTCCAGGGCCGCGGCTACCAGCTCGCCCAGAGCCTCTTCGCGCTCGGGGAAGGTGGTCTCACCGGGACCGGCCTCGGGCTCGGGCGGCCCGACCTCATCCCCAACGCCGCCACCGACTTCGTGCTCCCCGCCCTCGGCGAGGAGCTCGGGTTCGCCGGCACCCTGGCGGTGCTCGCCGCGTTCCTCCTGCTGGTCGGCCGGGCCTTCCGGGTGGCGGTCGAGGCGCCCCGGCCGTTCTCCCAGCTCTTCGCAGCCGGGCTGGCCACGATCCTCGGCGTCCAGACGTTCGTGATCGTCGGCGGTGTCACCCGGGTGATCCCGCTCACCGGCGTCACCCTCCCGTTCGTCTCCTACGGCGGGTCGTCGCTGGTGGCGAACTTCGTGATCGTGGCGCTGCTGCTGCGCATCTCCGACGAGACGGCCCGGGGGGCACTCGACGACGCCCGGCGGCGGGCCCGACACCTCGAACCGGCGGCGGTCGCGCCGTGAACCGCTCGATCCGGCGGGTCGCGGCCGGGATCTCGGTGCTGTTCTGCCTGCTCATCGCCCAGCTCACCTACCTCCAGGTCATCGCCGCCGACCGGCTGGCCACCGACCCCCGCAACGCCCGCACGTTCCTGCGCGACTTCACCACCGAGCGGGGCGACATCATCAGCGCCGACGGGGTGGTGCTCGCCCGATCGGTGCCCAGCGACGACGAGTACCGCTGGCAGCGGGAGTACCCCACCGGAGCGCTCTTCGCCCAGGTCGTCGGCTACCAGTCGGTCGTGGTGGGCAGCACCGGTGTGGAACGGACCTACAACGACGTGCTGCTCGGCCGCCGCTCCCTGCGCCTCCGCCTCGAGGAGCTCGGCGACGTGCTGCTCGGCCGCCCGCCGGTCGGCACCGTGGTCCTCAGCCTCCGCTCCGACGCGCAGCTCGCCGCCCGCGAGGCCCTGGCCGGCCAGCGCGGCTCGGTGGTCGTGATCGAACCGGCCACCGGTGCGATCGTCGCCATGTACTCCAACCCGTCGTTCGACCCGACCCCGCTCGCCGGCCACGACCCGAAGCAGGTCCAGGCCGCCTTCGACCTCCTGCGGGCCGATCCGGCGAACCCGGCCCTCCCCCGCGCCTACCGCGAGCGGTACCCGCCCGGCTCGACGTTCAAGATCGTCACCACCGCCGCCGCCCTCGCCGAAGGGATCGCCACCCCGGGCAGGACGTTCCCCGAGGTCACCTCCATCCCGCTGCCCCAGAGCCGCAACCGGATCCAGAACTTCGGGGGCCGGGCCTGCGGCGGCACCCTCGAACAGGGCTTCGTCCGTTCGTGCAACACGACCTTCGCCGCCCTCGGCCTCGAACTCGGCCCCGCCTTCCCCACCACCATCGACGCCTTCGGGATCACCACCGCCCCCCCACTCGACCTCGACCCTTCGGCGGTGGCGGGCTCCGGACCGCGGCCAGAGCAGTGGAAGCTCGAGCAACCGGCGTTCGCGCTGGCCGGGATCGGACAGGGACCGGTGGCGGTCACCCCCCTGCACATGGCGTTGGCCGCCGCCGCGATCGCCAACGGGGGGGTGGTGATGCACCCCCACGTGGTGGCCGAGATCCGCGACGCCGACGGCCGGGTGTTGCGCCGGACCGAACCGCAGGGGTGGCGGCGGGCGGCCTCCCCGGAGCACGCCGCCACGATCACCGGTTTCATGGTCGCCACCGTCGAACGCGGCACCGGCACCGCGGCGCGCATCCCGGGGGTGGCGGTGGCCGGCAAGACCGGCACCGCCCAGTGCGGGCAGGGCTGCCCGCCGCACGCATGGTTCGTGGCCTTCGCGCCGGCCGACGCGCCGCGCTACGCCGTGGCGGTGCTGGTGGAGAACGGGGGGACCCTGCGCGACGAGGCGACCGGAGGGCGGGTGGCGGCACCCGTCGCCGCGCAGGTGCTGCGCTCCCTGCTCGGGCGCTGACGGGCCGGTAGCGTGACGCGCCCGCCATGAACCCACCCCGCCGCTTCGGCAACCGCTACGAGGTCGTACGCGAGATCGCCCGGGGCGGGATGGCCACCGTGCACCTCGTCCGGGACCTGAAGCTCGACCGTCTCGTCGCCCTCAAGGTCCTCTCTGGTGAGCTCGCCGCCGACCCCGCGTTCGTGGAGCGCTTCCGGCGTGAGGCGCAGGCCGCGGCCCGGCTCAGCCACCCCAACATCGTGTCGGTCTACGACTGGGGTGAGGAGGGCGGGACGCCGTTCATCGTGATGGAGTACGTCGAGGGCCGCACCCTGCGGGACGTCATCGCCGCCGAGGGTCCGCTCGCTCCGCTGCGGGTCGCCGAGATCGGGGAGCAGATCGCCGCCGGGCTGTCCTTCGCGCACCGCCACGGCATCGTCCACCGCGACGTGAAGCCCGGCAACGTGCTGCTCGGGCGGCTCGGAGGCGTGAAGGTCACCGACTTCGGGATCGCCCGGGCCGCCGGCGGCGACGACGGGCTCACCCAGACCGGTTCGGTGATGGGCACCGCCGCCTACTTCTCGCCCGAACAGGCCCAGGGCCTGCCCGTCGACGCCCGCTCCGACGTGTACTCGCTGGGCGTGGTGCTCTACGAGATGGCCACCGGCACCACACCGTACCGGGGTGAGAACCCCGTCTCGGTCGCCTACCAGCACGTGCGGGAGCCGCTGCCGCCGCCGTCCGGCCGTCTGCCCGGCCTGCCCGCCGACCTCGAACGCATCATCCTGACCGCCCTGGCCAAGGCCCCCGACGACCGTTACCAATCGGCCGACGACCTCCGGGCCGACTTGCTGCGGTTCCGCCGGGGCGAGCCGGTGGCCGGGGCAGGGGAACGGGCCGGTGGGCCGGGCGCCGCGACCGGTGCGCTGCCTCCGCCCACCGCCGTGGTCCCGGCGGCCCCCGCCCCGAGCCCGGCCGCCACCGCGCTCCCCGCCCGTCGGCGCCGGCGGGGACCGGTGGTGGCGCTGCTGGTGGCCGTGGGGATCCTCATCGGGGTGGTGGGCGGCCTCCTCGCCGCGCAGCTCCGTTCGAACACCGCCTCGGGCACGGTGACCGTACCCGACGTCGTGGGCCGGCCCGTTGCCGTGGCCCGGGCCACCCTCGAGGCGGAAGGCCTGCGGGTGCGGGTGGAGCGGGTCGCCAACGACCTGCAACCGGAGGGGACGGTGGTCCGCCAGCGACCCGAGGGCGGGACCGTGGTCGACCGGGGCAGCGAGGTCACCCTCACCGTGAGCGCCGGGGTCGGGACGGTCGCCGTACCCGACGTCGTCGACCAGACCTTCGAGGACGCCGTCGCGACCCTCGAGGCGGCCGGCCTGGAGGCGGAGCGGCGTGACGAGCCGAGCGAGCGGGTGGAGGCCGGACGGGTGATCCGCACCCGTCCCCCCGCCGGACGGCGCGTCGAGCGCGGCTCGGTGGTGGTGGTGTTCGTCTCCTCGGGGGCGGAGCTCGTCACCGTGCCCGACGTGACCGGCACCGAGCAGGTGGCGGCCACCCAGGTCCTCAACCGGGCGGGCTTCACGGTGGAGAAGGTCACCGAACCGAGCGACGCCGTGGAGGCCGGTCTGGTGATCCGCACCGAACCACCGGGCGGTACCCCCGCGCCCCGCGGCTCCACGGTCCGGCTCGTGGTCTCCTCGGGTCCCGACACCGTCACCGTCCCCGATGTGGTCGGCATGACCCAACCGCAGGCCACCGCCACCCTGCGCGGAGCCGGTTTCACGGTGCGGGTGGTGACCACCGCGTCGACGCCGGCCAACCGGGGACGGGTGATCGCCCAGAACCCCTTCGCCGGCAGCGACGCCCCTCGGGGATCGCAGGTCACGATCACCGTGGGTGCGGGTCCTCCCGGAACCACCACGACCACCACCACGCCGTGACCGCCCCGGCGCCACAGGTCCGGCCGCCGGTCCCGCTCGCCCGCTGGTACGCCGCTCACGGTCGTCACCACCTGCCGTGGAGGGCGACCCGGGACCGCTGGGCGCTGCTCGTGGCCGAGGTGATGCTCCACCAGACCCAGGTGAGCCGGGTCCGGCCGGTCTGGGAGGCGTTCCTGGCCCGGTTCCCCACCCCCCGGGACGCCGCCGACGCGACGCTCGGGGACGTGCTGCGGGTCTGGGGCCGCCTCGGCTACCCCCTCCGGGCCCGGCGACTCTGGCTCGCCGCCCGCCGGATCGCCGCCTGCGGCTGGCCGGCCGACCTCACCGAACTGCCCGGAGTGGGTCGCTACACCGCGGCGGCGGTGGCCGTGCAGGCCGACGGCAGCGACCTGCCCGCCGTCGACGTGAACATCCGCCGGGTGCTGGAACGGGTGTGCGGGCGGCACCTCGGAGGGCGGGAAGCGGAGCGCGAGATGCGCCGGGTCGGCGCGCCGCTCCGGGGTCGTGACCGCCTGTGGGCGCTCATGGACCTGGGGGCGCTCGTGTGCCGGTCCCGCCGCCCGGCCTGCGACGAGTGCCCGCTGCGGCGACGCTGCCGGTCCCGAGGGGCGCTCCCCCCGGGGCCCGGCCGGCGCCGGGCGCCCTACGCCGGGTCGCTGCGCCAGCGCCGGGGGCAGGTCCTGGCCCGCCTCCGCTCCGAGCGGCGGGTCGCCGTCGCCGAGCTGGACCCGGGGGCGCTGGACAGCCTCGTCTCCGACGGGCTCGCGGTCCGCACCGGTGCGCTGGCCCGGCTCCCGTGAGCCCGGCCCAGGGCGGAGGCGGAGCGGCCGGCCCGGCCCCCTTCAGCGAAGGGTCGGCGACCCTGCCGCGGCGAGGAAGTTGGCGAGCAGGTCGTGTCCGGCCTCGGTCAGCACCGACTCGGGGTGGAACTGCACTCCGTGGATCGGATGGTCCCGGTGGGCAAGGCCCATGATCACCCCGTCGGCGGTGCGGGCCGTGACCTCGAGGACGTCCGGCACGGTGGCCGGATCGACGACCAGTGAGTGGTAGCGGGTGGCGACCAGCGGGTTCGGGAGACCGGCGAAGACCCCTCGACCCTCGTGGTGGATCTCGGAGGTCTTGCCGTGCATCACCTGCGCGGCCCGAACGACCCGGCCGCCGTAGCGCGCCGCGATGCACTGGTGCCCGAGGCAGACGCCCAGCACGGGCACGCCCCGCTCGCCGAACGCCCCGATCGCCTCCATGGACACCCCGGCGTGCTCGGGCCGGCCCGGGCCGGGAGAGATCAGGACGGCGTCGGGCGCCAGGGCCTCGAGCTCGCCGAGCGTGGCGGCGTCGTGACGGAGCACCACCGGCTCGGCCCCCAGCTCCCCGAGGTACTGGACGAGGTTGTAGACGAACGAGTCGTAGTTGTCGATCACCAGCACCCGGGCCGCCACGCCGGTCACGGTAGCCACCCCGCCGGGCCGTCGCGGGACGGCACCGGCCGGGCGCCCGGTATCCTGCGGTTCCGTGCCGGTGTCGAAGAGCAAGCGGTCGCGCTACACACCCCCGCCGCCCAAGCACAAGCCCCCGAGCCCCCTCTGGGTCCCTGCCCTGATGTTCTCCCTGCTCGGGGTGGGGGTCCTGGTGATCATCGTGAACTACCTGGGGATCCTGCCCGGCGGCGTGCAGAACCGTTACCTGCTCCTCGGTCTGGTCCAGATCGCCGCCGGGTTCTTCGTCGCCACCCAGTACCGCTGAGTTACACCCCTGTGGTTCCCCACAGACTGTGGAAAGGTCTGTGGATTCCGCGACCCGGGGAGGGCGGCGCTCAACCGCCGCCGGCGACGAGGTGCATGTCCTCCCGGCAGTGGCGAGGCGCCTCGGGTTCGGCGCCGCCGGGGGCGGCGGTCATGTGCACCCGGACGCCGCACACCCCGCACTCGTAGGTGAGGTCGACCGGCCGCAGGGTCGCCGGGTCGGGCTCCTCGGGTGGGGGCGGGGCGAGCAGCACCCGTACCACCTGCACGGCCAGCAGCCACAGCAGCACCGCCACGGCCACGGCCACGGTGATCTTGAGGGCGAGCATCCCGCCCCCGGCCGGGTCAGCCCAGCCGCTCGATGATCGTCGCGTTGGCCATCCCACCGCCCTCGCACATGGTCTGGAGGCCGAAGCGCCCGCCGGTCCGCTCCAGCTCGTTGAGGAGCGTGGCGAGCAGACGGGCGCCTGAGGCGCCCAGCGGGTGCCCGAGGGCGATCGCACCGCCGTTCACGTTGACCTTGGACATGTCGGGGTGGTGCTCCTTCGCCCAGGCGAGGACCACCGGCGCGAACGCCTCGTTGATCTCGACCAGGTCGATCTGGTCGAGGCTCATCTTCGCCCGCTCCAGCACCTTGGTGGTGGCCGGGATCGGGCCGGTGAGCATGAGCACCGGGTCCACGCCGGCCAGCGCGAAGGTGCAGAACCGGGCCCGGGGCCGCAGCCCCAGCTCGGCGGCCTTCTCCTCGCTGGTGATCAGCACGGCCGCCGCCCCGTCGG